>CAVHPV010000040.1:0-23255 GCA_963638045.1 Faecalibacterium sp. CAG:74
AGTAGGTGCTACCATAGGAAGGGATTTATACTAAACTCAGGATGCAAAACTCAGATTGACAAGTTGTCACTCACTCAAAGCAGGAATTTCTGACAGTGGCGTAACATCTTCACTTGTACCGAGGGAGTATGAAGTCCTTGGGCCTGTATCAATGGAAGGAAAGGTCACAAATATTCTTGGTGTTTATACATATGGTGGAAAGGGATACAGTGACCTTCTTTCTCAAGCGAAAGCACAATATCCTCAGGCTGACGCAGTAATCGATATATATCTGGATGAATCAGCACAATTCATCTTCGGAGTGTATAATACCTTTACACAGCAATATACCGGAACTGCTATCAGATACAAATAATAAAGACCAAGTACAAAAAGGGAGAAGCTTAATGTTTCTCTCTTTTTTTTCGGCTCAAAAACTACCGCTTCTTCCGCCATGACTGTGCCCGGATGATGACGTGTGGACAGTAGTATGATGAGGGCCCCCATTCCCTCCTCCCGGAGGCGGTGCATTACGTCTCACCCTCGCAACATTTGAATAGAGGAAGATATCCTTATGCACATTCACACAAAAGGACGTCGGGACAACATAGTCATCGGCATTGTTCACATACCCTGTGTTTTTGAGTTTCCTCTTTTCATGTGCAACAATCATATATGAGATGAATGCGGCAATTGCGAATGAAAAGAATGCGGAGGCAATCCAGTTGAATGAACTCTTTACTGAGGTATTCTCTGTATAGTATGTTCCGTCACTTCCATCATAATCCTTTCTGGGTGAATAATCAGAGCAGACGGAGACGTAGGAGGCAAAGTTCGAGAATGCCTTGTAATAGTCACCACTGTAAAGATAAGGAAAAAGTACTCCCTCAAGATTTCTCTTTGAGAGGGCACTGTCATCGAGTGCATACATCGCATAGCCCTGTGTCGAGATAGCGTATGACCTTTCACTCATATTTAGAAAAAGGCAGACTCCATCCTCCCCGAATTCATCCATCTCTATGATAAGATCAGCGCTTTCTTGAGTCGAATAGCTAATATTCTCCTCTGATGTGACAATCACGGTACTTATTCCGGTCCTGTTCTTCACCTTCTCCAGAAGTGACGAGAGCTCGCTTCTCTCACTCTCACTCAGAAGACCGGCATTATCGAAAAGGTAGGATGCAGCAAAGACGGAAAAAGAAATAAGAGTAAGTAATACAAGAATCAGCAATCTTTTCATATCATCCTCCTACATAGCCCACACCAGATAAAATCCGAGAAAAAGAACAATCCCGATTATACCGGTAGAGAGTAGGAATGTCCTCATTCCCCTCTTTTTGTCAAATGGAAAATCTCCCACAAACTTTCCAGTCTCTCCGTTTACAGCAAAGAGATAATCCCTCCCTTCCCACTTTGTATTGAGAAGCCATACAGGAAGGAGGGCATACTTCACTTCTCCTCCCGTCATTTTCACACTCTCCGACTCCTTGACAACATCAGCAAATGCCTCAGTTGTACGCCTGAAGTACCTCTCCACAGAGACCTTCGCCCTCTCGATAGCTCTGGGCTTGCACTCATCAGAGGTCAAATCATACTTGTTTGCAAGAAAGCCGGAGAGGTATGCAGTTTGGAAATCAACGGCCTGGGAGTAATCATAAGGTCCGAGGGACTCCATCATCTCATCAGACATATTCTTTGAGCCGTCAACCGGGATTTTTTCAAATGCAACGCTGCCCTCCCTTTCGAGAAGAAAGTGATTTGATTGTGTGTATGTAAAGTTTCTATCTGTCCAGACTCTTGTTGTGACAGCTCTGTATGTAATCGAAGCCTGGGCAGGTGAAGAATAAAGCCATACGGGAACATACACACCTTTTATCTCCTCGAGGTGCCCGTCATCCTTGAATGCTCTGTTAAGGTACTTCTTCCCCTTCATGCTGTCGCTGAAGATTTTCTTTGCCTGCTCCTTATTGAGCTTGAACGGAATTACAAGGTCCGGTTTCAGAACACCCTCAAGTTTGTCGGTAAGAATTACATTATTTGAACAATACGGACAGACAGTGGAGGCAAGCGTCTCATTTGTGATTATCTCACCGCCACAGGAAGAGCAGACATAGTGCATCAGGCCGTCTTCATCCCAGTCTCTCTTCTCCTTTCTGAAGTCCCCTTCATCATTCTTTTCTTTCTCCTTTGTGAGAATCTCATCATACTCTTTGAGACTCTCAACGGTGAATGTAGAGTCGCAATAAGGACACTTCATCTTCTGGCTGTCGCTGTCAAACGCTATCGTACCTCCACAGCACGGGCACTTGTACTCACGAGTCATTTCTCAATATCCCCAGAGTCGAACCTGTCTCCACAATTGGGACAGAACTTAGGAGGTTTGGTCGGATCAGAAGGAACATAACCACAATTGGAGCAACGATATTTCACCACGTCAGGTTTCTTTTTTCCGCACTGTGTGCAGAAATTGCCCCAATTCTCAGTTCCGCATGAGCAAATCCAGCTTACCTTGCTCTCGGAAGGTTTCTTCTTCCCACAATTGGAACAGAAGAGACCTTCATTCTCCGCCCCGCAGGAACACCGCCAGGTATTCCTATCCTTTTTCCCTTCAGCTTCCTTTTCAAAGAGAGAGTTGACATTTATCCCTGCGGCATTACCTGCCATATTCATTCCCATGAAGCCTGTAAACGCACCTGCCTTGTTGGCTGCAGCCTCCTTCATTGCTGTGCTAGTAGCTTCGACCATAGTACCACGCGCCATTTCGGAAGAGCTCATCATATAAGCCTTCTGGGCACTCTGAATCATCTGGGATATATCTTCAGGAACGGTGAGGGAACTTATAGCGACACTTTCGATTGTAATTCCCCTATTCTCTTTCCATTTCTTTGAAAGCTCCTCATTAAGGGCCTCTTCAAGCTCCTTTGTATGATTCACTATCTGGTAAGGCCTCAAGGAGAGTGCACTGAGCTTTCCGAATGCCGGCTGCAGGGCCGATATGAACTCGCTCTTGAGCTGACCGGAAATATTGTCACGGGAATATGTGTCCGCCATATTTCCACATAGGTTCGTATAGAATGCAAGAGGATTCGTAATCCTGAAGGTATAGACACCGGAGCATCTTACAGATGCATCAAGGTCGAGCCCAAGCTTATCATCTACGACACGGAAGGGAACGGGATTGGCAGTCCCGAACTTGTTATCGAGAATCTCCTTGGTGTTGAAGTAATAGACTCTCTGGTCTGAAGCCTCATCACCACCGTATGTGAATCTGCGCCCCATCGTTTTGAAGGCATCAAGGATACCCTTTCCAAGCCCACCGTAAAAAATACTAGGCTCACTGGATTTGTCATATGTATACTGTCCACTCTCGGCACAAAGCTCCACTACCTTGCCGTTGTCGACGATAATCATGCACTGCCCGTCAGCAACAACTATGCCCGAACCGTTCGATATTATGTTGTCACTCCCCTTTGTATTGGAGGAGCGGTTACCCGTTCTTTTCCTGCCTCGGACAGCAAGTGTATCGCTGTCGAGAGCCTCACAATAGAAGTATTCCTTCCACTGGTCCGCAAGTGTACCGCCGGCAGCTCCGGCCAATGCTCTGATAAGTCCCATTTCTAGTCTCCTTTATCAACAGTAACAGGATAGCATACTTTTCTGACTTTTTGCACTTTTTCACTTTTCGCTGAATAAGAAAAAGAAGACAATTAAGGACATGAAAATAGATATACTTGGAACAGGAAACGCACAGGCAACAAAGATATATAACACATGTCTTATCATTGAAAACAGAGAAGAGAGGCTTCTTGTCGACGGAGGCGGAGGCAACGGCATCCTCTCAATCCTCGAAAAAAAGGGCATCCCCCTCACGTCACTCAGCTCTCTATTCATAACCCATGCCCACATAGACCATCTTCTGGGAGCAATGTGGATTATAAGAAGGATATCTGAGGAGATAAACAAAGGTAAGTACACCTCCATCTTTCATGTATTTGCACATTCGGAACTTATAGACCTTCTTATACCGTTTTTGAAAGCTACACTCACGAAGAAGATTGTCTCACTCTTTGGAGAGAAGGTCATCTTTGTCCCCGTCAGGGATAGAGAATCCTTCCCACTACTCAATGGGACTCTTACCCCGTTTGATATAAAAAGCACAAAGCTCAGACAGTTCGGCTTTGTCCTTGAGGCGGAGAGATTAAAAATAGTTGATGCCGGAGATGAGCCTCTCAGTGCAGAAAATTATGACCTTGCAAAAGATGCAGACTGGATGACGCATGAAGCCTTCTGCCTCTATAAGGACAGAGATGTCTTCCACCCTTATGAGAAAAACCACAGTACGGTAAAGGATGCCGCTTTGATTGCTGAGGATCTCGGCATAAGAAATCTGATTCTCTACCACACTGAAGATAAAACTCCAATAAAGACAAGAAAAGTGCGTTATACGGAAGAAGCTAAAGAATACTACAGAGGAAATATATTCGTCCCTGATGACGGGGATGAGATTATTCTGTCCCCATGATGAATTCTGTGATTTCTTGTCTGTATCTTTCACTGTCAATGAAGGAGCACATTGTGTGATCAGCCCCCTCATAGAGACTGAGCTTCACCATCTCTTTATTGGAACGATAGATATCTTCACTCATTGAATAGGGAACAAGATTATCAGATTTACCGTGAATGATGAGGATGGGAGTATTGCACGTTGCAACTTCCTCAATAGCACCATTTCTTTGCAGCCTGAATCCACCCCATAAAAGCGTCGTGATTTCAACAAGCCAGTCAAGAAGAAACGGCGGAATATGTGCACTCCTGATGACCTTGTTAATAATCCCCCATGATGACGAATATGGACAATCAGCAATTATCCCTCTAATGTTTGTCCCATCAAGGGTGGATGATACAGAGAGGACAGTATATGCCCCCATCGAGACACCCATTAGATACAAGGGGACATTTTTTCCGAACCTTTCCTGCACATAATCAACCCACTCCAGAAGATCGTCCCTCTCCCTTATACCGAATGTGACCGTATGACCATCACTTCCCATACATCCGCGTTGAGAAATGAGTAGTACATTGAGCCCCAAGGAGAAGAGTATGTCTGCAGAAGCACAGAAATCCCTCACGCCCATACTTCTGTAGCCATGTGCACAAATGATGACAGGAGCACTATCAGAATGGTGGTAGTAGCGTCCCTCAAGCTCAAGCAAGTCCCGGCTCTTTGTATGGACAAACTCACACTTCCTCTCTGCCAGTTTTTCTGTCAGGACAAGTGTTTCATCCCTGAAACGCTTATGCTGTTCTCCTTTGTAGATAACCTTTATGTCATTCTGATGTGGAAGAGGAGTATAGAAGACCCTTCTGTAGATCACATAAGAAGAAATGAGTACAACGAAAAGACTAACAATGGAAACGATAAAAATTGTCATATTCACATCCCCGCATCAAAGAGGAAGGAGAAGAGAGGACTTCCTCCCCTCCTGCATCTGACACCAATGTCGATATTTATCCCAAACTGTGAGAACTGTCCGACTAACGGGGACAGCCCCAGTCTTGCCTTCAAGGCGTATGTATCATCATACATCATAGTCTCTGTCCTGAATTCCCCGTCATATGTGAAAATCAAGTCAACATTCCTTAAATAGAGTCTCAGAATTCTCACGGAACGCTGGACTTCATATGTAAAGAGATAGAATGTCCCGTTAGCTTCAAAAAGAGGATTTTTATATCCGGTAACAACAAAGGTAAGAGAGAATGGAACCGAATAGCACATTACGCTCGTGCTTTTAAAGGGAA
The DNA here is from genome assembly GCA_963638045.1 of Faecalibacterium sp. CAG:74. Lineage (GTDB taxonomy): Bacteria > Spirochaetota > Spirochaetia > Sphaerochaetales > Sphaerochaetaceae > Ornithospirochaeta. The sequence goes on from CAVHPV010000040.1 coordinate 5,779, forward strand.
GAATACGCGGAAGTACCAGTTTAAGTGCAAGTGACGGGGTAAGGTTTTTCAGCTCGAACTTTCCCTTCCAGCCTAAGTTTTCATGCCGCCCCACGCCCATTTTATACGCATCCTGATAAGAGAGTGACAGCACATTGGTTATCTTTCCGCTGTACCCGGTATATGCAAGGCTGACAGTATCCTCAGCATTTATAAAACGTCTGCCTGAATTGAGTGTTTTTTTATAGGAGAAGGTAAAATCTGCTTCCGTGTCAGTGCGCCCGTCCACGACAGCAGAGAAAAAAGACAATGTGAAGTATGTCTTGTATGAATAAGAAAGGAACATGAATGCAGCTTTGTTCTCAACAGAGTAGCCGAATGATGAGCGGATTGTATGTGCTTCTGTCGGGTCAGCAATCAAATATGATACCCCAAGCCCGGAAAAATTACCGAGAGTAATACCACTGCCCTCCGCGAGAGGAAGGAGAACCCCCTTCTTCATGTATTTGATTGGATTGTAGTCTTCCCCATTGAGTTCAACCTTTTTCTCTTCCACCGCTACAAAGTCATCTATCTTCGCTCCTCGATATGAAGAGAACGTAAGGGAGGAGTAATCGAGGACACTGATCTTCTTCCCGTCAAAGAATGATGAGACGAAATAAACCATCTCACCGTTCTTTAGAGGACAGTAAATACCTCCGCTGTATTCATCTTTACTGAGCCTATAACTCCACTCCCCATCCTTTCTCATGATTTCACCGTACCTGGCAAAGGTATCTGTCTGTGCTTTCTCCACATAAGAGAATGCAATGCTGCCATCTGACGAGAGGGAAAGTGACGACATTATGATATCATCAGAAAGTGTTATTACTTCCAGACTACCGCTGAGGGTGTCAACCGATAATAGTTCGGTCCCGCCGTCCCTTACCATGAGAAAGAGTGCACTCCCACCTCCCATGGCAATTCCTGAGGAGAGTGTCACGTCACGCCCGAGGAAATACGAATCAAGAAGCTCACTGTCCTCAAGCGAGTACAGGTCAAGCCTTGCTACTCTGTCCTTCTCGGTAAGAAGAAGGACATTCTCATCAGAAAGCAGGAGGCCATCATAATAGCCGGAGAAACTCCTGTATGCGGAGCCGTCGTTTCGCACTATGCTCACGCACCTTGAGTCAGAAGTGATATACGGAAGAAGAAAGTATGAGGATGAGAAAGAGAGAGAGCCAAAACTTGAAGAAGTAAGCTTCACTCTCTCTATCCCGTTCTCCGTCACTCTTGAGAGAGAGGAGTCACTACTGTTTTCAACATAGATTTCCCCATCATGGAGAGTGAGGTTCTGCCACAATCCCCAGCCGGAAACAAAGTGAGGTGTCTTATATTCAGGAATATTGAGAGATTCCAGATACCCATTCCATGCATCGCTGAGACTGACGCCGAAAATCCGGCTGAAGATAATCTCTGTAGTGCTCAAGGGAAACTCATAGCACATTCTGATGAAGGACATCACCTTTTCTTCCCCATAAGTGGACGAAAGATACTCCAAAAATGATGCTCCGAGGATATATGACATATTTCCTCCCGGCGTTATATCCCTCGCCCCCGATATGTCGAGATAGTGGAGATTCCTGTTTTCGGCAGCTACTTGGTTCACAAGGTAGAGGGAAAAGGCATCATTAAGCCTTCCCTCCCCTTCCCGGCTTTCCACATATACCGCAATACCTTCAACGAATGCCTTGTTAAGATAAAGATTTCCCGGAGCAACAGCATCACCAAAAATGGAAGAAAGAGTTTTGAAGAACGGAGACCTGATATTACCCGTAAATGCATGTGTCAGTTCATGAAGAAATGTCAGGGAGAGCGGGTCATGTGTATTACTGAAGAGGGAGGATGGAATTGAGGTGACATACATCACAATATGGTTGGACGGATAGGATGTGAAATATGCATTGTATGACTTCACATCGCTTTTGAAATATACCGGTATATGTAGCTCAGGGTCTGTTCCGAACAGAGAGACCAGAGAAGCATAATAGTCTTCGGCGACAAGTGCAATCTCAGTAGCACTACCCTCTGTATCCTCCGAGTAGATAAAGTCAAAGTGTTCAGTTGAATAGACTTCATCTGCAGAGATAGAGAAGAGAAAAAGAGACAAAATCAGAAATAATAGAAGGAGTTTCTTCATAAAATGATTATAGGGATTAATCCTCTCCTCTTCTAGTGACACTCTCCTTTGTGGAGACTATCATCAGGGTATGATTTTCGATTCACATTTTCATCTGACAAGTATGCTGGAAAAGGGATTGGATCCCGTCATTCCCTCCTCTTTTCTCGGCCTTGAGTGTGCTACCCTCCCCACTGACGGGGAGGAGAGGATATCACTTGTGGGAAAAAGACGGGACGTGTATCTCTCGATGGGAGCGGGACCATGGTGCACAGGAAAGACTTACCCGTTCAATGTAAAGGAAACAGTGAAGAAGCTCAAAGACGAGATAGAAAGGCTCGGTACAGACGCCATAGGTGAATGTGGATTTGACTTCCACTGGAATTACGGCTCAATAAAGGAGCAGGAGGAACTCTTCATCTCTCAAGCAGAGATAGCTGAGTCTCTTGCCATTCCGCTTATTATCCACTCAAGAGATGCAGATGAAATACTTCTAAAGCATATTGATAGAATAAACGAGAGGACAATCATGCATTGTTTCTCATCTTCAGCAAAGGTAATGATGAAACTCATTGAAAAGGGAGCCTATATATCATTTGCGGGAAATGTGACATATAAAAACAGCACAGCCCTCCAGGAGGCGGCAAAGCTCTGTCCGATAGAAAATCTTCTCTATGAGACTGATTCGCCCTACCTCACTCCGGTACCGGAACGAGGTAAACCCAACAGGGTTGAAAACACGGAACTCACACTCTCCTTTCTCTCTCAATTGAGAGGTGAGGACAGGGAATATATAAAGGAAAATGCAATAAGGAACTTCCTCTCATTGATGAAGAACAGAGAAAGTACAGTAAGGCGTGACACCGTCACCACTTAAAACCGACTTGATTATTGCATTCCAGTCATAGTGAAGTGAAATAACGCTCTCAAGGGAGACAGCAGCAATTGCGTCGCTCTCCGTCATTATGACAAGCGAGGAGGACGTGCGATAAAGCTCAGATGACGAAAGAGGATCAAGGTATACAACGCCGTAGAAGCCGTCAACCACAGCTCTGAGACTCTCCACATTCACAACAGAAACCCTCTCCGGGTATGTGACAGTCTCCAGGAGTGGATACTTTCCCTTCAATGCAGTGAAGAGACTCTCCCCATCTCTGTCACTCTCCTCATAGCATAATGCCATTCTCTCTGAAGAAAAGAGTGAAAGAATGGTAGCAACCATGCCCGCATCCGACAGGGGGAGACTGTCCTTCTCTCCGTAATGCAAAAGCGTGTAGGAGGAGTTTCTGCTCCCGTCTTCAAGAAGGGAGTAAGGTGCGTAGATATACACAGTCGGTTTCTTTATCCTCTCCAGAAATGAGACAGAGTCATCGCTGTGCGAGACAAGAAGATACCCCCAATTAAGAAATCCGGGATGCGAATAGCGTGATGAGAAATCACTCATCTCGGAGGGATAGACATAAACAACCAGATCAAAAGTAAAGAAAATGACAGCCAGAGTTACGAGCACTACTAGCAATAATGATAAAATCAGCTTTTTCCCGGTCATGGGGAAATAGTAGAATAAAAGAAAGACAACCTCAACAATAACGGGGCAAAAAGTTGACTGAAAGATGAATAATAGGTAAATTAATAGCGGTTTCTAATAGGAGGCTTTTTATGACAAGTTATAAAGATTTAGGTCTTGTGAACACAAGAGACATGTTCGCAAAAGCTGTTAAGGGCGGTTATGCCATTCCTGCTTACAATTTCAACAACATGGAGCAGATGCAAGCTATCATCCAGGCATGTGTTGAGACAAAGAGCCCGGTTATCCTCCAGGTTTCAAGAGGTGCCAGGGACTATGCAAACATCAATATCCTGAGAAACATGGCACGCGGCGTTGTCGAATATGCCCATGAACTCGGTTGTGATATCCCGATTGTCCTCCACCTTGATCATGGTGATTCCTTCAAAACATGCAAGGAATGTATCGACAACGGTTTCTCATCCGTCATGATTGACGGCTCATCCCTTCCTTATGAGGAGAACGTTAAAGTCACAAAGATGGTGGTCGACTATGCACACCAGTTCGATGTGACAGTTGAAGGGGAACTCGGAGTTCTTGCAGGCATCGAGGATGAGGTAAGTGCTGCAACATCCCATTACACACGCCCTGAGGAAGTTGAGGACTTCGTAAAGAAGACTGGAGTCGACTCTCTTGCAATCAGTGTCGGCACATCACATGGTGCATACAAGTTCACACCTGAGCAATGCACAAGAAATGCTGACGGCATACTCGTTCCGCCGGAACTCAGATTCGATATCCTCAAGGAAATTGAGAAAAAGCTTCCTGGCTTCCCGATTGTTCTTCACGGATCATCGTCAGTTCCACAGGAATATGTAAAAATGATCAACGAGCACGGCGGAAAGCTCAAGGACAGCGTGGGAATTCCTGAGGAGCAGCTCAGAAAGGCAGCCAAGAGTGCCGTATGCAAGATTAACATCGACTCTGATGGCAGACTTGCAATGACAGCAACTATCAGAAGAATCTTCGATGAGAAGCCTGCTGAATTCGACCCGAGAAAGTATCTCGGACCAGCAAGGGATGAACTCAAGAAGATGTATATCCACAAGAATAATGAAGTTCTCGGATCAAGCGGTCACGCTCTCGACTGAGACAGCTTGATGATATCAACTCCGGGATGAAAATTTCCGGAGTTTTTTGTTTGTTCAAGGTTTCTTTAAGCTTCATCTTCTATAACGGAGCCATCAAGAGATAAATGGAGGCTCAACATGAAGCATTTGATTAATTTCCTTTTTGTTACAGTTCTTGTACTGACACTCATTCCCTCATGTTCCACTTCAGCAGATACATCAAAGTACCTTACCGAAGAAACTGAAGAGAGTACAACAGAAACAACAACTCCCGATACAGAGGAGACAACACGCCCCGAAAAGCCGGAGGGAAATCCTCCAAGCGGAAAACCTGGACAATCACAGGGAGGTTCATCCACCGTGACGCAGGGTACAAGTGCTGAAACAATCTCTGAGGACGGCACTTATTCAAACACAACATACACCTCAACAGGTGATGATGAGAACGCTCTCCGTATTGACGGCGCAACAGTCACGCTTGATTCTATTACAGTCGATAAGAGTGCAGGCTCCTCTTCAAACACAGAGAACGGAGACTTCTATGGAGTGAATGCTGCTCTTCTTGCAACAGATGGGGCTGCAGTAACAATAAAGAACTCGAAGATCACCTCGTCCGCCCAGAACGGAAACGGAGTCTTCAGCTACGGCAGTGGCACCAAAGTCACAATCTCTGACAGCACTATCGCGACTGCAGCCGATAATTCTGGTGGCATCCAGACAACTGGTGGTGGTACGACAAATGCCTATAGGCTGACTGTGACCACCTTAGGTAACTCCTCTGCAGCTGTCAGAAGCGACCGCGGGGGCGGTACGGTCTACGTTGAAGGCGGGACATACACTTCAAGCGGTTACAACTCCCCTGCCGTCTATTCCACTGCAGACATTACAATCAAAGATGCGACCCTGACTGCAGAAAACTCAGAAGCGTTGGTAATAGAAGGAAAGAACAGCATCACCCTGACTGGCTCGAGTGTCTCAGGCAACATGAGTGACACAAAGGGAGCCAGCTCCTCTATCAACGTCCACAACATAATGATTTATCAATCGATGAGCGGGGACGCAGCAGAAGGTGAGTCGGTATTCTCGGCAACCGGAGGTTCCTTGACAGGAAATAACGGCGATATGTTCTATATTACAAACACTTCCTGTACAATCACTCTCAATAGCGTTGAAATCATTAACAATGAGACCGACGGTTACCTCTTCAATATCACAGGTAACAACGGAGACAACGGATGGGGAGATGCCGGAAGCAATGGCTCAGATACCACAATGAAGTGCATAGACCAAACGCTCGAAGGTGACATAAGAGTGGATACGATTTCGACACTGAACCTGACCCTCTCCGGTTCCAGCTCCTTCACGGGAACTATAAATATCTGCGACAATGAAGAAAATGGAACAACCGTAGGCGATAACGCAATTGTAAAAATAGAGTCCGGTTCTGTCTGGACACTGACTGGAAACTCAACAATAACCAGCCTGACCAACAACGGAACGATCAACTACAACGGCTACACAATAACCCTTGCAGACGGAACAAAATTAAGCAAATAAAGTCTTTCTGCCCTGCCCTTTCCGGACGGGGCATTTCTATGTAGATGCTTCTTTGAGCTGTCACGGGAGGGCATGTGTCACAGGAGGCCGTTTGCCCATCTTCCAGCTATAACGACCGCAAAGAGAGTCAGAAGCACAAATTTCCCGAAAAAACCAAAGATAATCCCTTTTAACACAACTATCTGATTTGACAGTAAATTTTCTTAATGCTAATCTTTTCCAGGTGCTGGAAGCACTAAACTTTTAATATTGTTTTGCATTTGCCAATTATAAGGAGTTGAATGGCTACAAAAGATTTGAGAATCAATCGCCAGATCAGGGCGAGAGAAGTCTTTCTGATTGATGAAAGTGGTAATCAGAGAGGAGTAATGGGCACTTTCGAAGCTTTGAAAATAGCAGAGGATGCAGGACTTGACCTTGTAGAAGTCTCTCCTATGGCTAATCCTCCGGTATGTAAGGTCCTCGACTACGGGAAATACCGCTACGAGATGGAAAAGAAGCAGAAAGAGGCAAAGAAGAATCAGGTCGTAACCAAGCTCAAGGAAGTCAGAATGCAGTCGAAGATTGCAGACAACGACATAAACACGAAGAGCAAGGCAATTGCGGAATTCTTATCGGAAGGCAACAAGGTTAAGGTCTCAATACGATTCAAGGGTCGTACGATGACTCACCCCGAGCTCGGAAAGGATGTACTTGATACAATCCTTGTTAAACTTACTGAGATGGAATGCCCGTTCAATCTTGACAAGAGTGCCTTCATGGAAGGTAAAATGATGAGTATAATGCTGAGCCCGTCAAAGAGCATGAGGCAGAAAGCGAAAGCTGCTCCTCAGAAAGAGGCGGACGAAGCAAAGACAGAGTAATTCTCTCCCGTATGGGATGGAAATAAAGTTACCAGTCGGGGTGCTTGTTCCCGGCGGTGCTGTAGGAGGGCGAAAATGCCTAAGATGAAAACAAGAAAGAGCGCAGCAAAGCGCTACAAGGTCACCGGAAGCGGCAAGGTCATGATCAAAAAGCAGGGATCTCGCCATATTCTCACCAAGAAGAGCTCAAAGAGAAAGATGAATCTTCGTCATCTCGGAGTTCTTGCCGATGTTGAAGCAAAGAGAGCAAAAGAAATGCTCCCTTACGCTTAATTAAGGAGGAGAGATTATGCCAAGAGCAGTTGACGGAACCAAGAGAAAGGACAGAAGAAAGAAAATTCTCGACCAGGCCAAAGGCTACTATGGTCGCAGAAGCACCAACCACAGAATTGCTAAGGATGCTGTCGCAAAGGCAGGTCAGTATGCATACCGTGGAAGAAAAGAGAAGAAGCGTGACTTCAGAAAGCTGTGGATTGCAAGAATCAGTGCAGCTGTACAAGCTGAAGGCCTTAACTACTCACAGTTCATGCACGGCCTGAAGATGGCCAATATCGAGCTGAACAGAAAGGCTCTTTCAAACATGGCTGTCGAGGACAAGGCTGCATTCTCAGCACTTGTTGCTGAAGCTAAGAAGGCTCTCGCTTAAGGAGTAGTAGAATGAGTGAAATCAGCAGAAAGGAACTCATTGCTTCAAAATTGAGGAAAGCATCGGTTTTTTCAATGAACCTTCTGAAGGAGATTGATGAACTGAAAGAAAGACTGAATCTTGTCGAAATACATAATGATGAGCTTCAGGAGATAATCAACAGGATTTCCGAAAGTGCTGCTGCAATCACATCCACAGTCGACAAGTCACTCAAAGAGCTTCAGGAGAACGACTTCATCATGGACGAAGAGTCCAATGCTGAAATCGAGGAAGCTGAAGAGCTCTCTCACGGAAGTGATGAGGAGATGGACTACGACGCTTGAGTCTGTCCGGATTCAGTGGAGGCTGAATAAGCCTCCATATTTTTTTGAAAAAAACTATCCACATCTCATCTAAAGTGTGTAGAATACAGATAGACCTATAGAAACGCAATCAAGCACCTCTTGGCTCAAACACACATGAATGGAGTCTGGGATAGCTTTCTTGCATTGCACCCGCCGTAGAAGGTAATACAGGGTACAGAACGCGAGCAAACAAGGACTCCCCCTTGAACTATTGTTCAAGAGTCGACGATTGTCTGATTTCTATAGGATTTTTTTTCTTTTGAAGTTATCATGTAGTTATGAACACTTTAGATAAGATTACATATATCACACTTCCACCTTCATTTAAAATAGACTTGGGAGCAGTGGAGCTTGACCCTAGCGTCAAAGTCCCCTTCTCCATTCCTGACGGGAAGGACAGGCTGGAAGCAAAGGATTATACAGTTGAAAACCTGATGAGTGGCCTTGTGACAGTAGTCGCCGAGGATGAGAAAAATGCAAATTTTAATTACTACAGAAATCTCATAAATGCACTTGACCCGTCAATTGTAAGCAAACTTAACCAGGCTGCAATAGCCAAGGAGCAAAGAGGTGAATATGACTTTGCACTCCTCCTCTTCAAAGCAGTTTATAATCTCCTTCCCCAGAGTGCAACATGTATCAACCTGGCAACTCTCTACTCCTACATGGCGGTTGACAATGCCAAAAAGGGAGAGGACAACAGGGAATATATAAAGGCTGCAAGAGAGACCCTACTCTCCGGGCTTGAGAGATTCGGTGAAGATGAGGACCTACTGTATGAAGCAGCATCCTATGAGGCATTTGTAGCCAACCTTGAGGACGCTAAAAAATACATCGGACGCTACCTCTCCATTGCAAAGGAAGGGGAAAAGAAGGAGGAGATGAAGAAACTCCTCAGGGAAGTATCATTCAAACTCGATAACAGTGAAAAGATAGATCAAGCCTATGATTTTCTTTCTCTAGGAGAGAGCGACAAAGCCCTCCCCATCATTGAAGGTTTCATTAAGGACAACCCGAAAATCTGGAACGGGTATTTTCTCAAAGGCTGGGCACTCAGGATAAAGAAAGAGTTTAGCAAAGCAAAAGAATACTTCCTTAAATGCATAGAACTCGGAGAAAGCAATTCTGAGATATACAATGAGCTTGCACTATGCGAACTTGGAGAAGGCAACAGAGAACTTGGAGAACTCTACCTCGAGAGTGCCTATGACAGAGATGACGAGAATCTGACAGTAGTCAGCAACCTCGCATACCTTACACTTGCAAACAAGGATTACGACAGGGCAAGAGAATACCTTGAGAAGGCAAGATTCCTCGCAGGGGATGACACTCTTGTTGATGCACTCATCAAAAAATATGAGAGCGAAACAGGAGAGAAGATAGGCGCCTTGATACACGAGGAAATAGTAAGAGGGGAAGATGAGAAAAACGGCGAGAACATAAAAGACTCACTTATGAAGTCGTTTGAGAAGGATGACGCTCCACTCTGTAATTGTAAGAAGGCTGAAGATGATAATTAAGACAAAAAGTACAGAAGAAACCGAGGCACTCGGCAGAAAGGTAGGAAATGCCCTCAAGAAGGGAGATGTGGTGTCACTCAGAGGCTCTCTCGGAGCTGGAAAGACTGTCATAGCCAAGGGGATAGCCCGCTCTCTTGGGATTGATGAGGCCATTGTAAGCCCGACATTCACGCTTGTGCAGGAATATGACGGAAGGGAAAAACTCTACCATCTCGATATCTACCGCCTCAGCGGAGAGGATGAATTCGAGTCGATGGGAGGGGAAGAATTTCTCTATCCTGACGGAATTACCCTCATCGAATGGTCAGAGAAGATAGACTCAATGCTTCCTGACGGCACAATCTACATAGATATAACCATAAGTGATGATCTTTCGAGATCAATCAATATAAGGGGGCTTGAACTGTGAACATTCTGGCTGTAGATACTTCAACGGCAATATTGTCACTTGCACTTAAGACAGACACATCCTACGAAGAGAGGATGGTGGACGGCAACTTCGCTCCAAGTGAGAATCTGATGGGCGAGATCAAGAGCCTTCTTGGAAGAGCCGATATCACACTCAAAGACCTTGACCTCCTTGTATGTACAAGAGGACCGGGCTCATTTACCGGCCTCAGGATAGCAATGTCATTAATGAAGGGAATATCATACGCGTCAGATATTCCGCTTGTGAGCGTACCAACGCTGCAAGTGATTGAAGAGTCTGCCCGCCCGCTTAGGAATGGGTACATCCTCTCCGTGATAGATGCAAAGAAAAAGAGATTTTACTTCAGACTCAGTTTTGATGGTGAGACAATAATCCAGGACAGAGATGAAAGCCCGGAAGAGATTATCAAAGAGGTATCAGATATTGACACGGATGTGCTTGTGACAGGCCCGGATGCCCTTACATTCTTTAATAAGGCAAATGAAATAAAAGAGAACAACAACCTCATCCTTGACTCACTTACACCGAGAAATCTTTCAAAGCCCCTCATAAAGCTTGGTCTTGAAGTTTACAACCGTGAAGGAAAAGATGATATAGGACAGGGGCCAGTCTATATAAGACGCAGTGATGCAGAGGAGATGCTTCTGGAGAAATCACGGGAGGGAAAAAGTGGAAGTTGATATTCTTGTCATAGGGGCCGGCCCTGCAGGAATGGCGGCAGGACAATATTCAGCAAGAAGCGGCTACTCCTGTCTCATAATAGATCCGATGGGGCCCGGAGGACAGCTGTTGTTCATTGATGCAATAGAGAATTATCCAGGAACGGAGAAGATCAGTGGTTATATCCTCTCAGAGAGGATGGAAAAACAATGTTCCGAGTTCGGTGTTCCGATTGAGTACCAGAGGGCTCTCTCCATAAAGGAGGAAAATAACCTCTTCCATATACAGACGGATGAGACTGAGATAGTCTCAAAGGCTGTCATAATCGCAACAGGTGCAACACATAAGCACCTCGGAGTAAAGGGAGAAGAGGAATACAGAGGAAAGGGAGTTAGCTACTGTGCCACATGCGACGGACCTTTCTTCAAAGGTAAAAAAGTTATAGTTGCAGGAGGCGGTGATACGGCCCTCACCGATGCACTATATCTCTCAAGCATGTGTTCTGAGGTTATTATAGTGCACCGTCGTGATTCTTTCCGTGCTCAGAAGGTTTTGCAGGACAGAGTCAGGGAGAAGAACAACATTTCCCTTGTTATGGGAGAAAGTATAGCAGAGATAAAAGGTAACGGCCGTGAGGTGACAGCTGTACTTCTCTCCGGAGGCACGGAGATAGAGACCTCCGGTGTCTTTGTTTTTGTCGGCATGACTCCCACTTCGGAGCTTGTCTCCCCTCTTCTAGAGCTCGAGAATGGTTTTATCAAGACAGACAGTAGAAACAGGACAACAATGCCCGGCATATTCGCGGCGGGGGATGTTACAACAACATCATTCAGGCAGGTTGTGACAGCCACAGCGGATGGAGCAAGAGCAAGCCACAGCGCAGACGAATACATACAAAGTCTGAAGAAATGAGGGTTGAGGGAGTAAGTACTCCCTCTCTCATTCACCCAAGATATGTCGGCTCTTTGGCTTTGTCGATTATCTCTTCCTTCCAGTCTTTTATCTGGCGGTCTGAGGAGGAAAAGTTTATGCCTACAATGTGGATTATCTTATCTGTGTTGATGTATTTTCCGTAGTACCTTTTTTCCTTTATCTGCTTGATTGCTTTTCCTGAGCTCTGGTCAACCTTAATCTCTATAACGTAGACAGAGTCTTCTAGCTCGATTATGGCATCTATACGCCCTAGAAGTGTCTGCTCCTCTGCCTGGATTTCTACAGCTCCCATGAGAAGGAAGAATGCATAGAACATCCCCTGATAGCCGACTTCCTTAGTCAATATCACATACGGGATATTTTCATAGAAAGCGTTCAAAACCTTTATAAGGAGAGGAATATCATTATTTCTGATGGCTATATTTGCATCATCAAGGTAAACACCTACATCCTGGCCTGAATAAAGGTTCATAAGACTTTCAGTGAAAGATAACCTGACTTCATTATTAGGAAAAGTAAGAGTAAGTGCGGTGTTGTTTCCTTCCTTGATTGTAAGATACCCGGTGAAATACATGAGAGAGAGTATCTGGGAAGAATTAAGGTTCTTTGATGTCATATTCGAGTAGTCGAATGAGTTGATTGTGCTTAGTCCTATTTTTAAGTCTTCCCTGATGATTTTCTCAAGATGATAGTCTTTGGCAAGTTCTACAGCCAGTGTACTTGCTCCAGTGTTTATCCAATAGTTCTTGAAACTGCAATCATTGTTAAAGAAGAATCCGACAGAAACAGGGTTATAAACCTTAACAGGATTTTCATATGAGAAGCGATAGCCGTCATAGTAATCACGGATGGCAGAGAGAAATTCCTCTCTTGTCTTATACTCTCTGTCGTCCCTCTTCATGTATTCATCAATGTACTCACTGAAGTAACACTCAAGCTCCTCTTCTGTGTACCCGAATGTAGAGGCATAGTACTTATTAAAAGTAATATCGTTAAGGTTATTCATTTGACTGAAGATGGACATATTAGAGAATTTGGTAATTCCGGTGAGGAAGAAGAAACGTACCTTCTCATTTGTGTTCTTTATTACAGAATAGAACGAGCTGAGGCAGTCTCTGATTTTATCTGCTAGTTTTATGTTCTTATAGGTGTGGATTATCGGGGTGTCATACTCATCAATAATTATTACAAGTTTTTTATCCACTTCATCCATTATCGAGAGTAACATATCGCAAGGCTCTTCTCTTTCGATAGTTATTCCGTTGTGTTTTGCTTCCCTTATAATGGCATCCTGGAAACTTTTAAGAAAACGATCATAGTTTATGCTTTCACTTGTGTTCATCTTCGCAAAGTTAAAATGTAATACCGGATACTTCTCAAATGAGTAATCTGTACTGTCTATATATAAACCTTTGAAGAGTTCCCGCTTTCCATCGAAAAGACAGTGAAGCGTCGAGCACATCAGGCTCTTGCCGTAGCGACGGGGACGGGAGATGAAGTAATAGCTGGAAGACTCATCCTTTACAAGATTATATATGTACTCTGTCTTATCGACATAGATACAATCCAATGCACGGAAACTTTCAAATGAACTTCTGTCTACTGTAATCTTCTTCATATGTGTATTCTACTTTATACTTTCCTATTTCTCTATATCCTTTTCTTTGCAAAATGCTTTGAGAAAATCATTTTCGGGGACAAAGCACAAATAGTATCAATATCGGGGACAGAAAACATATTTTTTATTTTTAACTTGCCCCCTTAGGCTTCGTGAGGGGATAATAAACTCATGAAGATACTAATGGTAACAAGCGAGACCGTCCCTTTCTCCAAATCAGGGGGATTGGCGGATGTTGTGGGGGCACTGTCCACATCCCTGGCCGAACTCGGACACAGTGTAACTGTATTCATGCCCTTCTATTCATTCATACCTGAAGACGGATTCAGGAAAGCTGTCTCCTTCAAAATTCCCATGCTCGGAAAAAATGAGACTGCTGAAGTATATGAAAAGGATCTTAACGGTGTAACATATGCGGCGCTCAGTCATCCTTACTTCAAGGAGAGAAACGGCATCTACGGAGACACATCTTTCTCACCCTATCCTGACAACTGCCCCAGATTCATGGCATTTTCTAAAGCTGTTGCACTTTATATCGTGGCACGTGGCCTTGAATTCGATATAGTGCACTGTCACGACTGGACAACGGGATTTGTTCCCCATTACCTCAAACACTTCAGGGCACCTGCAAAGACCATCTACACGATCCACAATCTAGAGTATCAGGGAGAGTTCCCTCTCTTCGATGCAGTCTACTCCTCTTCCCTTATTCCGAAGGCAGCAGTGAGGAATGGACACATAAATATGATGGCACTTGCACTCAACACTTCCGATAAGATAACAACAGTATCTCCAAGCTATACAGAGGAGATTCTAACCCCCCAGTTTGGAGCTGGCATAGAGGATCTCTTGAAGCTAAGAGAAGATGACACAACGGGGATTCTCAACGGAATAGACACAGAAGTGTGGAATCCTGGAAAGGACAGGCTTATTCCAAATGTTTATTCCTTAGGAAAAATGGAAGGAAAGAAAGAGTGCAAGGAAGCAATTCAGAAAGAGTTCAAGCTCAAAGAGGAGCCTGACACTCCGCTTATTGCCCTTATATCACGGCTGGCGTCTCAGAAAGGATTTGACGAACTTCTGATGGAAGGAGAGGAATGTGCTCTTGAGCGCATTCTCAGAATGAAATGCCAGGTGGCACTTATCGGCACGGGAGACAGCAGATACATATCGAAGCTGGGCGAGCTCATGGCGAAGTATGACAATCTCTCAATCAAGATTCTCTTCTCCGAAGAGCTCTCACATACCCTGGAAGCCGGAGCCGACTTCTTCCTTATGCCGTCTGTCTATGAGCCATGCGGACTCAACCAGATGTATTCCCTTGTCTACGGGACAATCCCGGTAGTACATGCAGTCGGAGGTCTGAAGGATACGGTGAAAGACATATCAGAAAAGGAAGGAAACGGTATAACATTCACGAATCTAACTCCCGATGAAATAGTCTCATCCACCTCCCGAGCCATAGAACTCTACAGTAACAAGGATAAGCTTGATAGGGTTATTTCACAGGCGATGGGAAGTGACTTCTCATGGCTGAAGTCAGCAAAAGAATATGAGAAGCTCTATACAGAACTCATCTCAAAGGCGTAAGAAGGAAAAACATTATCTTTATTTACCAAATAAAAAGATTACAATAGAAGAAAAGGAGAGTAACCAATGACATTGAATAACAAGAAAGTAGTCGCAATCATTCTCGGTGGAGGAAGAGGAACAAGACTGTACCCGCTCACAATGGATAGATCAAAGCCAGCTGTGCCTTTCGCAGGAAAGTACCGCCTTGTCGACATCCCGATTTCCAACTGTATAAATAGCAATATCCGTCAGATATATGTCCTGACACAGTTCAACAGTGCATCACTTCATAACCACATCTCATCAACATATAACTTTGATGCCTTCTCAGGCGGATTTGTAGAGATCCTGGCTGCAGAGCAGACATATGCTTCAGAGACATGGTACCAGGGAACAGCAGATGCTGTAAGAAAGAACCTCAAGCACTTCAGAGACCAGAATGCTGAATATTACATCATTCTCTCAGGTGACCAGCTCTACAGAATGGACTTCAACAAGATGCTTGAGAGACATATAGCAACAGGTGCCACACTCACAATTGCAGGTAAGCCTATCAGCAGAAGTGAAGCAACAGGACTCGGAATCATGGGCTGTGACGAAAACGGCATGATCAAGAAGTTCTATGAGAAGCCTGCACGCGATGCAGATATCACAGACTACATCGTCCCTGAAAAGACACTCAAGGAACAGCTGAGTCAGAAGAGGACAGAGAAGAACGAGTACATTGCAAGCATGGGTATATACATCTTCAATGCAAAGGAGATGGAGAATGCACTCAACAATGACAAGACTGACTTCGGGAAGGAAATCATTCCAGATATCATCAAGTACAAGCCGGTTGCATCTTACCTCTTTGATGACTATTGGGAAGATATCGGAACAGTCAAGGCATTCTATGAGGCTAACCTCGACCTTGCTTCCAATAAGCCTGCATTCAACTTCTATGATGAGGACATGCCGATTTACACACACCGTCGCCATCTCCCAGCTACAAAGGCTAACTTCTGTAACATCTCGAACTCACTCACAAGTGAAGGTTCAATCATCACCAATGCCTACATCGTCAATTCAATCATCGGTGTCAGAACATTCATCGAGGAAGGAGCTTCCCTGGATGGTGTTTACACAATGGGAGCTTCCCGTTACGAAAGTGAAGAAGAAAAGGCAGAAAATGCCAAGAAGGGAATTCCTAACATGGGAATCGGAAGAGCCACAATCATCAAGAAGGCAATCATCGACCAGAACGTGAGAATCGGAGCCAATTGTCGTATAGGAATCGACAACATCAAGAGGCCGGAAGGTGATTTTGAGATGTACTCTGTACATGACGGAATAATTGTAATCAACAAGAATGCAATCATCCCGGATGGAACAGTGATCTAAGGATCTAACCATTATTAAGATATGTCTCCAGGACCAATCATCCTGGAGATTATTTTGAAGCAGGATAGTATCACACCTCAAAGACAGCCATGTGCCTCCAGTTATTCCTCCTCATAGCTCCTTCCATTATTGATAGTGCCATCATTCAAAGTTGCCAGCCTCATCTGGACTCACATTTTCATTCTTGACTTGTCAATTTGTCTTCTCTTCTGTTGGAGTCGATACTATCAAAAAAAAATAATCGCCGCTAAGTTGGCTACTTCGGCGATTTACAATAATAAGTAACTGAGGCAAGTAACCGCTCATCGGTAGTGCACTCTTTACATCCTCAATATACCAACATCGGGGAGATGAAGTCAAATACGAATAGGAAAAGCTCTATTGTCTGGTATGTTCTGTTAGCTGTTGTAACTTCTTTTTGATTTAGATAATTCTTTGTTTTATGCAAATCTTTCCAAAATAATCTATTTTTGGCTTTCAATTCACAACAGGTTCATGCATAATGTTGTTATGCACTACCATATTGGGTGGGCGGTTATTTGCCTCTTGTCGTCTCGACCGGAGGCCTGAGCCTCCGTAGATTCTGTCAAAGGAGGTGATGCCTATGAGTATAATTATTGGTGTAGTCAGTCTTATCATAGAGATTGTCGGCCTGATAATTGATGTTATAGGACTAGTGTTAGCTGTAATAGTTGCAGTTGATACTATCGAAAAAAATAATCGCCGCTAAGTTGGCTACTTCGGCGATTTAAAACAATAAACAACTGAGGCAAGTAACCGCTCATCGGTAGTGCACTCTTTCTGTTTACAATATACTAACATCTGAGGAAGAAGTCAAATCTTAAGACATGATTTATTGAGTCCGGATCAAGTTCCCTGGCCTATTCTATTTTGCAATGTAATTTCTTCTCTGTTTTTATAATTATTTGTTTTTATGTAAATTTTCCTAAAAAATATGTTTTAAGCTTCAAGTTATCAATAGGATCATGCATAATAATATTGTGCACTGCCAAATTGGGTGGGCGGTTATTTGCCTCTTGTCGTTTCGACCGGAGGCCTGAGCCTCCGAAGATTCTTTCAAAGGAGGTGATGCCTATGAGTATAATTATTGGTGTAGTTAGTCTGTTAAAGCTATCTAATTTTGTCTCTTAATTGCTAAGTAGATTTGTCCATTTTG
>CAVHPV010000041.1:0-21987 GCA_963638045.1 Faecalibacterium sp. CAG:74
AGATTCATCATTCTGTGCATAAAAATTCATGATTTTTTTGTTTTGCAAAAACCTCTCAATTCTTTTAGTTCTATGTCTCTCTCTGTCACTCTTTGCATCGGGAGCAAAAGAAGCCAAGTCTTCCGATGGCGTTGTCCTGCATATGATGCTCACAGGAGCAGGTCAGTGGGAGGATAAACTTCAGCCGATCGTTGACAAGTATTATGAAGAGACAGGTGTCAAGGTAGAGTTTGAATGCTATGAACATACAAACTACTTCCCGGCTCTCGAAGCAGTCATGAGCACAAAGAGCAGCTCCGTCGACGTAATCGGTGTCGATGCGCCGATGACTTCTGGCTACGTAGAGAAGGGTTATATCATTCCTTTGAACGACTATATCACTTCTGACGAGATCAACGAGTATGTACCTGCTGCTATTTCCGCAGGTTCTTGGAAGGGCAAATTCTATGCAGCTCCTCTCAATAACTCCGCTCAGGCACTTTATTACAACAAGGGACTTTTAGAGCAGGCTGGTATCGAGATTCCTGCAGCAGATCCGAACAATCGTCTGACATGGGATGAAGTTGTCGATATGGCTGAAAAGGCATTGGCTAAACTTGATCCGGATGGAACAAAGGGACTCAACGGTATTCTTTTCGAGCAGAGCACAACAGCTTATCAGATGCTGGCTCTTCCCGAGAGCCTTGGAGAGGCTGCAATCGGAGCTGACGGTTACACAGTTGACGGCATAATCAACACTCCGGGCTGGATTAAGGCAATGACATTCTATCATGATCTCTATGCAGACGGCCTTTCTCCACGCGGATTGACATCAACAGAGAACCAGGCAACCTTCACATCCGGCAAGACTCTTTTCTTCGTCGGTGGTATCTGGTGTGCTAATCTCGACTATGCTGACGGCGTAATCTGGGATTATACATATACTCCGGCATTCAAGGGTTATGAAGACAAGACAGCTACAGCAACAGGCTCATGGCATCTCGGCGTCTCATCTTACAGCAAGAACGCTGCTGAAGCTGCTGCATTCGTCAAGTATCTGACTCTCGGTGAAGGTAATGATATGTGGCTTGAAGCTAACGGCGATATCCCGGCACGTGTTTCCGCTGTCGAGAAGTGTCTCACAGATGACTCTTATGCAGAGTATCCGCGCAGCATCCAGCGTATTGCTGCATATGAAGCTGCACATACTGCTGTGCCTCGTCCTGTTACACCGGCTTATTCGGAGTATGAAGCTCTGATCAATGCTACTCTCAGCGACATCTCCAACGGAGCTGATCCTGCCACAGCTTTGAATAACTGTGTAAAGCAGACCAACTCTTTGATGGCTAAGTACAAATAAGAGAGATAATTAACTACGGTATTTTGGTCCTGTTCTCTCAAGACGGGGACAGGGCCGAATCTTTTGGAGGTTATACCAGTGAAGATCCAATCTAAAAGGTCTATCGAAAAGGCTTTCCCTTATTTCGTGATTGCACCTGCGGTAATATTGATTCTTCTCTTCAAACTGTATCCGATTCTATTGAATATATGGAACAGTTTTCAGTGGAAAGGGAAGTTCTCCGCATACAGTTACAAACTGATCTTCGACGACCCGGTTTTCTGGAAGTCCATCTGGACGACAATCAAGTTCAATCTTATCCTGACACCGCTGCAGGTCGTAATCTCTCTGGCCATGGCAATATTGGTCAGCCAGAATATAAAAGGTGTCGGAGTTTTCCGAACCATCTATTATCTCCCCGTCACCATCTCCATTACGGTGGCCTGCATCATGTGGAATATAATGCTCAACCCCTCAAACGGTGTTATCAACAGCCTGTTGATGAAGTTAGGCTTTGATGCCCAGCCGTTTTTCACCGGGAAAGACCAGGCCCTGGGCAGTATCATGGCTCTATGTACCTGGAAAGGCTGCGGCTATTGGATGATGTTCCTACTCGCCGGCATAAAGGACATTGATAAGTCCCTTTATGAGGCTGCAAGAATCGATGGAGCATCCTACGCTCAGACTATTTTCCGCGTTACTATCCCTCTATTGAAAAAGACTATCGCATTCGTTGTGATTGCAGATACAACATCAAACCTTCTCCTGTTTGCTCCTATGTATATGGTTACAAAGGGCGGACCTCAGAACTCTACAAACGTCTTGATGTATGAGGCGTATAAATCCGCATTCGTATACGGAGACCAGACGAGAGCTGCCGCCCTGATGACTGTGCTTCTTGTTCTTGTGGGTGTGATTATCGCCGTTCAGTTCAAGTTCCTGAATAAGGAGGATTCGTGATGAGAATGAAACGTCTAACCAAAGCAATATGCATAATTCTGCTTGTTATACTGGCATTTATTGCCCTGTTCCCGCTGCTCTGGGCTATTGCATCGTCACTCCGCCCCGACACGGAAATCTATCAATATGCTCTTCCGTTCCAGTGGCATACGTTCTTCCCGGTTAAATTTACAGCTGAGGCTTATAAACTTCTCTTCACGAAGTTCAATTTCCAGCGTCCAATAATGAACACGCTGACTGTCTCGCTTCTTACGGTTCTCGGCAGCTGCCTTGTGAATTCGATTGCCGCTTTCGGCTTTACATTCTTCCGTTTCAAGGGGAAGAAGGCCTTGTATGCATTGGTACTGGTTTCCTTTATGGTTCCATTTGAATCAATTGCAATTCCACTCTATAAGGTTGTCTATCAATTCAACTGGGTTAATACCTACTGGGGGTTGATTGTTCCCGGCATTGCAGACGGTTTGGTTTTGTTCCTGTTTGTGCAGTTCTTCTCGACTATTCCCGACGGTCTCTTTGAAGCAGCGAGAATCGACGGCGCAAACTGGATGCAGATTTACACACGCATTCTGATCCCGATGTCGAAGCCTGTTCTGATTACTGCGGCCCTCATGGTCTTCATCAATCAATGGAACTCGTTCCTGTGGCCTCTCCTTGTGGCACACGGCAGAGATATGCGTTTGATTCTGGTTGCGCTTTCCGACTTTACGGCTGAACATGTGACACTGTGGTCATGTCTCTATGCGGCTTCGGTAGTATCGGCAGTGCTTCCTCTGCTTTTGTTCCTGCCGTTCCAGAAATACTATGTAGATGGTATTACATCCAGCGGCCTCAAAGGATAAAGAAGGAGTTTTATCGATGATTTTAGTAATTGGAAGTATGAATATGGATGTCTCCTTCAAGGTGAAGGATATCCCGCATCCGGGGGAGACTGTCATGGCGTACGGCGTGGAAAAGAGTTCTGGAGGAAAAGGTGCCAATCAGGCATATGCCGCATCAAAACTCGGCGGGAGCGTAGTCATGCTGGGGTGCGTCGGAGAGGACGAGAACGGCACAGCTCTTCTGGACTCTCTTAAGAGTGCAGGAGTCGACATCTCTCATATAAAACGTCAGTGTGACAAGGTAACATCAAGTGCATTCATCTGTGTTTCCTCCTCCGGCGAGAACTGTATTGTTGTGGATTCCTCTGCTAACCAGCTTGTGTCGCCTGAATACCTGATTAGTAAGGAAGCTCTATTTGATGAAGCCGAGTATTGTGTTCTTCAAATGGAAATTCCAACGGAAACGGTATCCTGTGCAATTGAACTATGCAGAAAGCACTCTGTGAAGGTTGTCCTGAATCCATCTCCGTTGACCTCATTTAATGAGTCATTTCTGTACGGCGTGGATTACCTTGTTCCCAACGAGAGTGAGGCAGCCGCTTTGATCGGGATTGAATATGAGAAGACAGAAGATGATGACTGGAATGCATTTATGCGTAAATACAGCATCAGGAATCTGATTATAACGCTTGGTAAGGATGGGTGCTGCTGTTACGATGGCGTAAATCCTTCTGTTATATTCCCTTCCCAAAAAAGAGATGCTGTCGACACAACAGGAGCCGGAGACACCTTCCTGGGAGCATTTGTTTCCGCCCTGTCAAAGGGGAAGGCGATATCTGAAGCTATATGCTATGCAAATACAGCTTCAGGAATAGAAGTAACAAGACACGGTACACAGAAAGCTGTGCCGACAAAAGATGAGGTTGAGTATGAGCTTGAAAAACATTCTAATTGATACCGATATCGGTCCCGACTGCGATGATGTGGCTGCACTCGCAATGCTGAATATATACGCCAACCGGGGGTTATGCCGGATTCTTGGTGTAGGTCACTGCACATCAAATGTTTACGGCGCGGGGACGATAGACGCCATCTGCCGTTTTTACGGGAGGGATGATGTTGAGATAGGAACTTATAAGAAGGAGGGCTTTCTCTGCGACGAGAAATGCATTATCTACAATAAGGCCATCACTGAGGAATTCCCGAATCGTTACAAAAAGAGCCAGCCTGAGGATGCCGTATCGATGTACCGCAGGATTCTTTCCAGAGAGCCTGATAAGAGCGTCGAGTTTATTGCCATCGGGCCTCTCAATAATCTCTCCGGTCTTTTGAATTCGACAGCTGACGATTATTCGTCTTTAAGCGGAAAGGAACTTGTCGAAAGAAAAGTAACTCATCTTGTTCTGATGGCTGGAGTCTTCAGCTCAGAAAACACAGAAGCCAATGAGCTGGTCAAAGAGCTGACAGGACATACGGCTGAGGATATGGAAGAGTTCAATGTCGTCTGTGACGTCGCTGCTGCAAAGAATGTTGCCGATAACTGGCCGACACCGAAAGAGTATCTGGGCTTTGAGGCCGGGATGGTCCAGACAGGTATTCCTCATGATGCTGGAATAGGGCCGGAGCATCCCGTAAAGCGTGCCTATGAACTCTATACTGAAGACGGAAGAAGATACAGCTGGGATCTCCTTACAGTGGAACACGCCATTAACGACAATTCTCCTCACTATAAACTCTCCGATTACGGTACTGTCCGCTTTGATGATAAGGGACGGACTATATGGAAAAAGGATGAGAAGGGCTCTGACAGATATGTGCTATGGGCTGTGCCCCCGGAGAAGATAGAGGAGGATATCAACAGACTGCTCTGTCAGACAGAGTAGAAGACGGAGACGGGGTGTTTGATAAGCATCCCGTTTTTCTATGTAAATGTATAGAACGCAAGCTGCAGCTTGCCGTCTACTCACTGTGGATGAAGAGAAAAGAGGAATAATGATTCTCTGCTGTAATTGTTCAAGTGTTAGACACACTCCGGGAGAGCCAGAATCTTGAGAAAATGTATCTGGGCGGAGTATTCGGAGGTCTCCCGCTCTATGACAAGTCTAAGCTTGAAAAATCAAGATGACAGCTGCTATCGACAAAAGAGCAAATGAATAGACTTCCGACATAGCACAAGAGGTGTGTTTGAGCTATTATAGCTACGTCGACTGAAGTACATGAGGGGAGTGCATAGTATGGAATGTAGTTCAAAGAGTCTCATACAACTTAAGGGTTTCTTCATTGGAGAAAAGAAGAGGATTATTACAGCAATTGCAGCTGTATTCATCTGGGGGCTTTTAGCTCATGCTTACGGCTTTTTGAATCTGACGCTGTCTCACGATTCTCTTGCGGAGTTTTATGCTTCCGGGAGCGATATAAGACACAGAATTGCGCTCGGCCGCTTTATGGTTCCCATCTATCAATTCATTTTCCATGGCAGGATCACTACTCCATGGCTGAACGGCATACTCAGTCTCTGCTGGCTCTCCGTCAGTGTATGGCTGACAGCTTCCGTTTTCTCCGTCGAGGACAAAATTCATATTGCTTTGATCGCAGGAATATATACAGTGAACATCACAGTAACGGCATTGGCTGCTACATACATCCATGATCTGGATGCCGATATCTTTGCCGTGATGCTTTCTGTGGCTGCAGTCTTCTTCTGGCATAAAGGCGGAAAGCTGTCGCTCCTGGGGATTCCGCTCCTTGCAGGAGCACTGGGATGTTATCAGAGTATGCTCTCAGTTGCCATTACTTTGGTGATGTTTTCGTCTATTCTCGCCCTCGTCTGGGGGGGGGGATTTGTTGAAGTTGTCCTGAAAGGTCTGAAGGCGGTCGGACTTATCCTGGCCGCGGGACTTGTTTATCTGGCCGCAGTTAAGGTGGTCTGCCATCTGTCTGGAGTTACCCTCTCGAACAGTTACAATGGGCTGACTCTTCTCTTCCGCTCCAAGGGAGGATTGAAACAGCACCTGGCACTTCTGCTGACTACATATTACTCATGGTATGGATACTTCTATAAGTCCTACCGTGCTCTAATCCTTGTTCGTGGTCTTCATATCCTGCTTGCTGTTCCATGTGTCGTTGTCGCTATACGGGTTATATTCAGCAGAACGCTTCCTTTGATAAATAAGCTCCTGATCATTGCATTGGTTGCTCTTCTTCCGTTTGGAATGAATATAGCATGTGCTGCGGATGGCGGAATGGTCCATGACCTCATGCTCTACTCTGTAAAACTCAGTTATCTTCTTGTCATCCTTATGATGGATTGGTATGTTGAAGCGGATGGCGGGGCGAAGAAGCTTCCTCATCTCTGCCGGGCAGTCGCATTCCTCTTTCTTGCGGCTATTCTTGCTTTTGATGTACAGACGGCCAATGCTTCTTATGTGAAGAAAGATCTTGAAAGACAGGCGACACTCTCTTTGATGACTACGGTCAATACCGATATGAACAATACTGAAGGATATGTCCCCGGAGAGAGTGAAGTTCTTTTCGTAGGACTTCCCGATACCGGTGTCAATAACTTTTTTCCCAACGTGTCACGTATTACCGGGCTGGGATACGAGACAACATGTAATTACTACAGCGAATACTATCAATATATTCTTCAGCGGCCGCTCAAAAGAACCGGCAAAGCTGTTGATTCCGACTTCATAAATGCTATGCCCTCATTCCCGGAGAAGGGATATATAGCGTGGTATGATGATGTTCTTGTCGTAAAGCTTTCGGACTAAGAGGGGAAAGAGTATGAAATTATCACTTATCGTCCCCTGTTATAACGAGGAAGCCTCCTTACCTATTTTCTATCAAGAGACGACCCGCGTCATGAGCTCTCTTCCGGTAGACTATGAACTACTTTTTATCAATGACGGCTCGAAGGATAAAACCCTCATCTTAATGAGAGAGTTCGCAGAAAATGATAAACACGTAAGATATATCTCATTTTCACGCAACTTCGGAAAGGAAGCTGCCATGTATGCGGGCTTCTGCAATGCCGGCGGCGATTATGTTGCCGTAATGGATTGCGATATGCAGGATCCACCGGGTCTCATCCCGAAGATGCTTGAAATACTCGAGACGGGTGAATATGACAGTGTGGCGACAAGACGTGCTAGCCGCAAGGGAGAGCCCCCGATCCGGAGCTGGTTCGCCCGCAGGTTTTACAGGATAATCAACAGAATATCGGATGCGGAGGTAATGGACGGCGCGAGAGATTTCAGGTTGATGAAAAGGGAGATGGTTGATGCAATTGTCAGAATGGGGGAGAGAAACCGTTTCTCAAAGGGAATCTTCGGCTGGATAGGGTTCAACACCTATTGGCTTCCTTATGAAAATGTCGAGAGAGTTGCCGGAGAGACAAAATGGAACTTCTGGAAGCTTTTCAAGTATGCCGTTGACGGCATCATAAGCTTTTCCCAGGCTCCGCTGAGTATAGCTTCATGGCTTGGTTTCTTGATGACGGGATGCTCGTTCTTGATCCTTATCTTCATAATAATCCGTAAACTGTTATTCGGAGACCCCGTCGCGGGCTGGGCTTCAACTATCTGCGTCATCATCTTCATCGGAGGGGTGCAGCTGGCTGCTCTCGGCATTATGGGACAGTACATTGCAAAGACATATATGGAGACGAAGAAAAGACCTCATTACATAGTGAAAGAGAGCAATGACGAGAGTGTCGAGAGGGTTAGATGAATTCGATACCGGAGCTTCTCAAACGCTATAAAGATATCATCATGTACGGCATATTCGGCCTGATGACAACTGCTGTTAATGTCGGGGTGTATTATCTATGTTTTAATATTCTTTCCCTGTCGAATGTTGTAAGCACGGTCTCGGCATGGTTTATGTCAGTCCTCTTTGCCTTTGTCACAAACAAGATCTGGGTCTTTGAAAGCAGGTCGTTCAAAGCGGGCGTCCTCATTAGGGAGATGCTCTCTTTCTTCTCCTGCCGTCTTCTCACTGGGGCGCTGGATCTTCTTATCATGTATGCGGCAGTAGACTACATGGGATGGAATGCCCTCTTATGGAAAGTGATCTCCAACATAATTGTCATTGTGCTTAATTATATTGCCGGCAAGGTATTAATTTTCAGATAGACTTGACTATAGCAAGCTTTGTCAATTCGATCTTGATGTATCTGCAGTAAGAGGAACGTGTGGTTGTTGTATTCAACCTGCATCAAA
Organism: Faecalibacterium sp. CAG:74; assembly: GCA_963638045.1. Classification (GTDB taxonomy): domain Bacteria; phylum Spirochaetota; class Spirochaetia; order Sphaerochaetales; family Sphaerochaetaceae; genus Ornithospirochaeta. The sequence goes on from CAVHPV010000041.1 coordinate 8,319, forward strand.
TACCTCGTATCCATGTGAGGATATCTCAAGAAAGCAGACGACAGATGAGAATTTTCATCGTTTTTGAGCTATATTACCTACATGGACATTATTCTAATTGTACTTGGAGCATTAAATCTTGTTGTTCTTGTTGTTCTCCTTATCAAGAGTTTCAAGAGTAAGAATATCGATGTCGATGAGGGGGCGCTTTATTCCGTCAAAGACGAGCTTAGACGCGGGATGGATGAATCATTCAAATCTTTCCAGTCATCGTATGACCGCGATATGGAGAAACTACTCTCCCAGAGTGCTTCTTCCTCCCGTAACACAGAGGAGACGCTGAAGAGCATCCAGAATAATCTCTCGCTACTTTCTTCAAATATTATAACAACACTCCGAAACGAGAGTGAGAACCAGAACAAAAGAAATATAATGGTGCAGAATACCCTCAATCAGAACTTCGACAGAGTCAGGGAGGATAACCGCGCTTCATTCCGCCTCATAAGCGAGAAGAGCGAGAAACTCACAGAAGAAGTAAAGATCGGTATGGATAAGATAAGAGAGGGTAACGAGACAAAGCTCAGGGAAATACAGGGTATTGTCGACGTGAAGCTCCAAGAGACGCTCGATAAGCGTATCGCAACATCATTCGAGGCTGTGACGGAGAACCTCAATAAACTCTATAAAGCTCTATCCACACTCGATGTACTTTCACTTGATGTAAAGAAGATGAATAATCTCTTCTCCAACGTCAAGAGCAGGGGAGTATGGGGTGAGATGCAGGCCGAGTCCATCCTCAGCGATATCCTCACTCCCGATCAATGGGTCAAGAACTACTCTCCGCGTCAGACAAGGGAGTCTGTCGAATTCGCCATCCGTCTTCCGGGGAAAAGTAAGGACAGTGCGGTTTTCCTTCCCGTGGACTCCAAGTTCCCGACAAGCGACTACGAGCGCTACAAAGCTGCCATAGACTCAGGAGACGAGGCTCTCATAAAGGACGAAGCTAAGAAGATAAGAACAAGGATCATCGACGAAGCGAAGGATATAAACAAGAAGTACATAGTCCCGCCTTTCACGACAGATTTCGCCATTCTCTTCATCCCGAGCGAAACGCTCTATCTCGAGGCATTGAAGATGGAGGGACTCAGCGAAAAAGTGCAGAACGAATGCCGTGTCATACTCACAGGACCGAATAACTTCGCAGCCCTCCTCAATTCTCTCTCCCTCGGCTTCAGAACAATGCAGATAGAGGAGTACACATCTACTATCTGGCATCTCTTCGAGGATTTGAAGAAGCTCTTCTCGGACCTCTCGAAGAGTGTGGACGAGTCGAAGAAAAGCGTCGACAAGGCATCCGAGAGCCTCGACAAGGCAAGAGCGCGTAAGGAGAAGATAGGCTCCGTTCTCCAGAAGATAGAGTCGAGTGCGGAGAAGGCTGCCCTCAGGGAGATAAACGAGTATTACCTCGAGGAAAAGGATGAGACTCCTTCCTAATTGACACAAACGGGACTTTTGTAAAAAAAGAAATAATCGTAATATTAGACCATGCCGAAGATCGTAGATAAAGAAGAGAGAATGAACACCATATTGAAGAAGGCCATGGAAGTCTTCGAGAGAGTCGGTTACAAGGACAGCAACCTCACTCTCATCGCCGAAGAGTGCTCTCTCTCACGTCCCACCGTCTACCAATACTTCAAGGATAAGCGTGACATATATTACTATGCCGTTAAAAAGGTTACATCCGAGATGTTCACACTCTACTCGCACTTTGCCTTCGACGAGGGAAAAGAGAATGAAATAGAGCGTCTCGATATGATAGTCACCGATCTCTTCGAGAAGGCGAGGAATAACGAGGGGGCGCTCTCGAACCTTATTGAGTTCATGCTCCTCGAGAAGCGTAACGGAGTCGATGTCTACGGCGTAATCAATGCACGCACCGCCAAACTCAGGATTCTCCTCAAAAGGATTATACTCCAGGGTATCCACCACGGTACGATACGGGATTGTGACAGCGAGAAGGTCGGAGACGAAGTCTATCATCTTATACAGGCGGAGTGCTTCCAGGTGGGATTCTTCAATAATTACGCTCCTTCCCGTGCCCGGGAGACCGTTCTCGATTTCCTCTCTTCATTCAAAGCTTGATTTTCACTTTACGATTTCCACTTTTATTACTACTTTAATCTTTGGTGTTATGATTTCGATTCTCTATAATGGAGGAAAGAGATGAATTTTGATAAATTTACAGTAAAAATGCAGAATGCATTGCAGGAGGCTGTGCAGAAGGCTGAAACAGCAGGTCACAGCGAAGTTGTTCCTGCACATATGATGCTGGCCCTCCTCGAGCAGAAAGACGGTGTCCTGAAGCCGCTTTTCGAGAAACTCGGTGTTTCATCTGACAGCGTCAGGGAAGCTATGGAGGATGTTACAAAGAAACTTCCTAAAGCTTACGGCGGAAGCCAGAGAACCTTCTCCCGGTCACTCGCGAGAATACTCGGTGCATGTGAAAAGACTGCAGGAGATTTCAAGGATGAATACGTATCTGCAGAGCATTTCCTTATTGCTCTTCTCACAGATGAGTGCGAGGAGAAGGATGCCCTTACGAGGCTCGGTGTCAACAAGGACGATGTTCTCGAGGCATTGAAGACGATAAGGGGCAACCAGCGTATAACAAGTCAGGATCCCGAGGCGCAGTATGCAGCACTCGACAAATACTGCAAGGACCTCACGAGACTTGCCAAAGAGGATAAACTCGACCCCGTCATCGGAAGAGACGAGGAGATAAGAAGGGTTATGCAGGTTCTTTCGCGTAGAACAAAGAACAACCCTGTCCTCATCGGTGAACCCGGTGTCGGAAAGACTGCAATAGTTGAAGGCCTTGCCGAAAGAATTGCAAAGGGAGATGTTCCGGAGTCCCTCAGAGACAAGAGACTTCTCTCTCTCGATATCGGATCACTTATTGCGGGAGCTAAGTTCCGCGGTGAGTTTGAAGAGAGACTCAAGGGTGTCATCAACGAGGTGACTAAGAGTGAAGGAAGAATCATCCTCTTCATTGATGAGCTTCATACAATCGTCGGTGCGGGGGCAGCAGAAGGCTCGACGGATGCCTCCAACCTCATTAAGCCCGCCCTTGCGAGAGGTGAGCTCCACGCAATAGGAGCAACGACTCTCGACGAGTACCGTAAGTACATCGAGGCGGACAAGGCTCTTGAGAGAAGATTCCAGCCAGTATATGCAAAGGAACCCAGTGTTGCAGATACAATCTCGATACTCAGGGGGCTCCAGCCCAAGTACGAACTTCATCACGGTGTAAGAATCAAGGATGAGGCCCTTGTCGCGGCGGCAACGCTTTCCGACAGATACCTCACCTCACGTTTCCTTCCCGATAAGGCAATCGACCTTGTCGATGAAGCTGCCTCCCAGATCAAGATGGAGATAGAGTCCCAGCCTGAAGCCCTCGATAAGCTCCAGCGTAAGATACTCCAGCTCCAGATAGAGAAGCAGGCGCTTTCGAGAGAGAGTGACGAAGGAAGTAAGGAGAGACTCGAGAAGCTCAACCAGGAACTCGGAGAAGACCAGAGCAAATACGATGCTCTCCATTTGGAGTGGCAGAACGAAAAGGATGCCATCCTCGCCCTCAGAGAGAAGAAGGCCGAGATGGAGAAACTCGTACAGCGTAAGGACAATGCCGAAAGATCTGGTAACCTCAATGAGGCCGCCCAGATAAAGTACGGCGAAATGCCGGCACTCGAGAAGGCAGTCAAGGAAGCCGAGGATAAGGTCAACTCGTTCAAGACTGATGAGGGAAGACTCCTCAGGGAAGAGGTCACCGAAGATGACATCGCAAAGGTTGTCTCTCTCTGGACGGGTATTCCTGTTGCAAAGATGATGAGCTCCGAAATGGAGAAGTACGCAAACCTCGAGTCAACTCTCTCGAAGTCTGTAATCGGACAGAGTGAGGCTATCGAGGCAGTGAGTAACGCCATCAGACGTAATAAGGCGGGGCTGAGTGATGAGCATAGGCCACTGGGATCATTCCTCTTTGCAGGTCCTACGGGTGTCGGTAAGACGCTTCTTGCGAAGGTTCTTGCATCCTTCCTCTTTGATGACGAGAAGGCTCTTACAAGAATCGATATGTCCGAATACATGGAAAAGTACTCGGTGTCGAGACTCATTGGAGCGCCCCCGGGATACGTAGGATACGACCAGGGCGGACAGCTGACGGACGTCGTAAGACGTCGTCCGTACTCTGTTATTCTCTTCGATGAAATCGAGAAGGCTCATCCGGATGTCTTCAACATCCTCTTGCAGGTTCTCGATGACGGAAGACTCACAGATGGTCAGGGCAGAGTCGTGGATTTCACGAACACCATAATCATCATGACGAGTAACCTCGGAAGCGAGTACATCCTCAAGGATCCGGCCAACGCAAAGAGCGAGGTAATGGATGCAATACACCATGCCTTCAAGCCCGAGTTCATCAATAGAATAGACGAGATCGTCGTCTTCAATCCTCTTGGAAAGGAACAGGTCAAATCCATTGTGCATCTGCAGCTTGAGACGCTGAGAGTAAGACTCGAGAAGAAGGGTATTACACTTTCGTGGACAGGAGATGTGGAGGACTACATAGCAGAAGTGGGCTTCGATCCGGACTTTGGTGCAAGACCTATCAGAAGGGCAGTGCAGAATGAGATTGAGAATGAGCTTTCGCGCTCCATCCTCTCGGGACAGGTCAGGAAGAACGGCTTAATCAATGTCACTCTCAAGGACGGAAAGATCGCCATTGAAAACAAGTAGCTTTTCATAGCGGGACGGGGTATCGGCATCGAAGACGGTACCTATGGAGGAGGGGATTCTAGTACACCCCTCCTTTTTTAAATACTCCTTCATTGTCCCGGGGAAAGAGAGCAGCATTTCCAGATTCTCTCTTCTGTAGCATACAGGATGCCCCGGGATATTCTTATAGACAGGTCTTACAATAGACGACGTCGAGAGAGCAGAGAAGAGTAGGGCGATATCGTCCCCGTTCAGGAGAGGTAGGTCTCCCGGAAGAACAGCAAAGTCATCGTTATCTACAGCACTCAATCCTTTCAAGGTGCTTCCTCTCTGACCTTTCTCATACTCTTCATTGAAAACAAAGGTCACATCGTAGGAAGAAAGTAATTCTTCGATTTTCTCTCTTTCATTGCCAGTAACAACAATGACCCTCTTTGAGAGCGGCAGCACGGAGAGCAGTGTACTCTCGATTATCGTCTTATCATAAAAGGGCAGAAGAAGCTTGTTCCTCCCCATCCTCGTTGAGAGCCCTGCGGCAAGAAGTATTGTTGTCATATTTGGATGATATAACAAAAGGGCAATAAAAGAGAGCCCTTTTCAGAGCTCTCCAGAATCAAAATGCATATGGTCGGTATGTTATTCCTGTGGTACATCTCCAACCCAATTGTAATGAATTGTACATTTAGAACTCAACCCAAAGGAACTTGGGTTCATTTTCTGCCACTGTTCTTGAGTCCCTCTATAATACACATTCTTTAGGTCTGTACATCCAGAAAAAACCATAAATCCTATGGATGTGATTGAAGACGGTATAATAACATACTTAAGGCCAGAACAATCATAAAAGGCTAGATTTTCAATTGTAGTCGTTCCTTCTTTAATATTTATTGATATTATGCCGGGTGTGCTTTTTAATTCGTTAACATATATCGTAATCCTTTTGTCATATGTAATATTGAGATTTTGGCAATCCTTAAAAGCATCTTGTCCTATAGTTTTTGTGTTAGCTGGTATGGTTATATTTGATAATCCAGTACATCCTTCAAAAGCATTTTTTCCTATTTCAGAGACATTCACAGGTATTGAGATTTCTGAAAGCCCTGTACATCCTTTGAAAGCAGAACTTCCGATATATGTTATTGTATCTGGTAATGATACTGAGGAAAGGTTAGTACAATTTTCAAATGTTGAGTAATTAATACGATTTACGGTGCCTGAGATTATAACAGAACTGATGTCTGAGCAACCTTTCAGGCTAGGGATTGGCTCCTCTCTATCTTTAAAAGTTATACTCAGAAGAGTACAGCCGTTGAAAGCACCTTCTCCAATACTTGTTACGCTTTTCGGTATTATGACAGAGGTAATATTTGAATCCCCATCAAATATCTTCTTGGGTATTGTGGATAAAGCATTATCAAAGGTTACGGTTTTTAAGCTAGTACAATTCTGCAATATACAAGATCCCATTGTCTTTACAGTTGTTGGAATTGTCATATTTTCTAATTTTTTGCAATTAGCAAATGCCTGATTTCCTATCGACGTGACACCTGCCTGCATAGGGAATTTTGAAATTTCTTCGCAATCTTTGAAAGCACACTCTCCTATCGTAGTTAGGGTGCTCGGCAAAGTCTCATTTATTATTGACATCGAAGAACAACCACTGAATGCATAATCCCCTATGGTAACTATATTTTCAGGTAGCTTCACATACTTTAGATTTGAACATTTTGAGAAGGCATATTTTTCTATAGTTTTGACAGTGTCAGAAAAGGTTATACTTATTAATGATGAGCAATTCAGAAATGCATAAGCGCATATGCTTTCTGCTCCTGATAAAATATTGACAGTCGTAATTTTATCATAGGAGTTATAGAACATAGTTGACATCGTAAAATGAACAGTTCCAAGTTCAACTGTCGTTATATTGTAACAGCCAAAGAAAAGAGAACTGCCGGCGGAACAGATATCTGCTACACTCGATTGGATTGAAACACTTGTGATGTCTTTGCAATAGTTAAAAGTTCCATTACCTAAACTTGTTACAGAGCTCGGGATAGTAACACTTGTCAATCCAGTTTTTTCAAAGGCACTATCCCCTATGGTTGTGACAGAAGCCGGTATTGATATTTCTGTCAGTTTTGAGCAGCCTTGAAAAGCTCCTTTCCCTATGGATTGTAAAGTTGTAGGTAAAGAAATAGTTGTCAAAGAGGAACAATCTTTAAAAACATTCGAATTTATTACTTTTATAGTGCTAGGAATGCCTATGGTTTCAAGGCTTACACAACCAGAGAATAAAGAATCATTAAACTCTGTCAAGTGGGCTGTATTTATTGTTATTTTTGTTAGTTTACTGCAGCCTGAAAAAACAGATGACCCTAGTGCTTTGACATTTTGAGGAATTTCCACATTGTCTAATTTGCTGCAGTCAGCAAATGCGGCATAATAGATTCCTACTACGTTTTCAGGTATTTTTATACTTTCCAAGGACGAACAACCACTAAAAGCTTCTTTACTTATACAATTCACTGTGTTTGGAATCTCCACAGAGATAATGCCTTCTGCATTTTTAAGAGCGGAATCAATTATTCTTGTTGTCCCCTCTGCAAATATCACTTTCAATCCCGAACATCTTGAGAAGGCATCTTTACCTATTTTTGTTACACTTGCTGGTATTATTATTTCTTTTAGCCCTGAACACTCATAAAATGCAAAATCACCAATGCTTGTTACTGTTTCTGGGATTACAACAGAGGCAATTCCTGAGGACATATATAAAGCATATTTCGGTATCTCTTTCATCCCATACTCAAATTCTACTTTCAGGTTGTTGCAACCTAGAAAAATGTTCCATTCCATATTTGTGACCGCAGCATTTATCTTGATATAGCTTAAGCTAGGACAATAAGCGAATGCAGAGTTCTCTATAGTGGTAACACTTTCTGATAGTACAATTTCATTCAAGTTGGAACAACCGTAGAAGGCAGAATCTCCTATTGTAGTAACTTTGTTTGGCATTGTTATCTTTTCAAGTTTTGAACAATTTAGGAAGGCAGACTTTTCTATTGTAGTAACACTGGCTGGTATTGTTATCTCTTTAAATGAACAATCCATGAAGGCAGCATAACCTATGACTAATACCCCTTCTGGTATTACACTATTATTGCAACCTTTTATGAGTTTCTCTGAATTTCTCTCAATTAAACAGTTTCCTACAGAACGATATTTTGAGTTATACTTGTTTACTTCTATAGACTCCAGCTCTCCACAATCTTTTAATGCAGTATTACTGATACTGGTTGTCGTACTGGGTATTGTTATACTCTTTAGTGAACATCCTGAAAAAGCATTAGCACCTATACTTGTTACTGTACTGGGTATTTTAACAGATACAACGCCCGAGGAGCCATATAAAGCTTTATCGGGTATTTGCTCTCTTCCCGTTTTAAAAATAATTTCCAAATCTGAGCAATCAGAAAAGGCATTTTCACCTATTGAAGACACCTTGGCAGGGATTTCCACTTGTTCCAGCCCTGTGCAGCCGCTAAATGCTGATATACCTATTGTTGTTGTGTTGTCAGGTATATCTATGGTTTTTATTTTTGAGCACCCGGCAAAAGCATAATCGCCTATAATTGATATATCAGGTGGAATAATACTATTTTTACATCCCGCAATAAGTGTTTGAGAACTAACTTCGATTAAACAATTTCCCGCACTTTTATATGTGGTGTTGTCATTTTCTACAGTTATTGTCGTAAGATTTACACAGTCTGAGAGGGCTGAATTGCCAACATTTATTATTGATGCGGGAATGGTTATTTTTGTCAAATTCTTACAACCTTTGAAGGCATTTTCTTCTATGGTTGTTACTGGAATATCTCTGTATGTATTAGGAATCACAGCATTTGTAATATTAGGATCGTTGCACTTCACCGAATATGCAGTTCCACTCGGAAGAAGTGTAAAATACAGTGAGTTTGCTTTCCATACTGCAAAAAACGTAGTGTTTTTATCTAATTTCGTTGTTTGATCTTCTTTGTAAATGGTTCCTGAACCGTCTTGGTTCTCACTCCACCCACAGAAAGTATAGTTATCTTTATAGAGAGTGCCACAGGATGGCATTTTGAGGGAGTCTCCTTCCGTCAATATCTGTTCTTTTGGTCCTTCTCCACCATCGGCCCCATTTATATTGAAGGTTATATTGTATGTATATGATTTTCGAAATTGAGCAGTGAAACTCTTGTCTCCAGTTGTGCCTTTAGTTATTTCAATATCTTTTCTGGTGGTTGTATCTTTTGAATTTGTTTCTTGCCAACCTAAAAAGACAAAGCCATCTTTGACAGGAGGATTTAGATGAAAAGTCTTGCTTTCTATAGTATATGTCTTAGGATTATCAATCGAGAAAGTTGCATTATCAACACCTTCATAATTGATGTTATATGTAATGATTTGCCATTGAGCATAGAGTGTCAGACTCGAGTTATTGGGATATGAATCTCCTTCTTTGTATGATGTTCCTCCTCCATTTTGAGAAGTATTCCAGCCGTTAAATTTATAGCCATTTCTTTCTAATCCTTTAGATATTGTTATAGGTGTACCTTTGTATTCCGTTACTGAGAATGAACCAGTTCCTCCGTTTGCCTTGTAGTAAATAGTGCAAGATGGGATTCCTTCCCATACAGCAACAAAATTCATGCTGCCATATGAACCCTTTTCGATTTCTTTTTTTGCTGTGTAGTCAGACGAATATTCGATTTTCCAGCCCAGGAAATTATAACCTCTCATTGTCGGTACTGGTAATGCGAAGGTTTCTGTTTCAATTGTATACTCAGTCGGAACGGCTTTCTCTTCAGACAGTTCTCCTCCCTTTGGATCATAGGTTATAGAATAGATTTGCGGTGTCCATTTGGCGTAAAGGGTCAGACTGCAGTCTTCGCTGTAATCACTGTTGATGAGGTAATTGGTTCCGCTTCCATCTTGAGATGTATACCAACCGTCAAAATAATACCCTGTTCTTGACACATTCTTTTTGTCTGCTATTTTTATGGTTTCCCCTTGGAATTTGGACTCTGTGAATGTCCCGTTTCCTCCGTTTGCATCATAAGTTATTTTATATGTGGATAGTTCTTCCCAGACAGCGACGAAAGACAGATCTCCGATAGTTCCTTTCTCTATTGTCAGCTCCTCTTCGGCAGTGCTGTCATCTTCATCAGCATATTTCCAGCCGATGAATTTAAATCCTTTCTCTGCAGAGAGAGGTTTGAGTGTGAAGGATTCAGATTCTATGGTATAACTTCTTGGATTGCCAGCAATCCAGGAATCGTGGGTAATATCTTCGTTGTCAGAATAGTAAGTGATATAGTAATCAACAGGCTCCCAGATTGCATACCATGTTCTGTCTTCATATGCTTCTTGTTGCCATTCTGGCCTGGAAGAGTATCCTGTCGCATCAGTAGAGAAGCTCCAACCTCGAATCTTATACCCACGCTTGGTGTATGTGCCTTCGGAAGGGAAAGAGTATTCTTCCTGCTCTTTGACTTCAAGTGTGATGATTTCATCTGTGTTGTCGGCGCCGTTGCCGTTGAATGTTATCGTATATATCTTGGGCTCTTTTTCAGGGCTGCACGATATAAGAATGCCAAAGAGAACAATCGCCAATAAAACAAAAACAGAAAATAAGCTTTTCTTCATTTTCCCCACCTTTATAATCAATCCTTCTAACAGAGTAAGGGGGGGGCTCATTTTTGCAATCGGTTTTAAAGAAAAGAGAGCCCTTTTCAGAGCTCCCGGTGTTTAGTTGGCCTTTCTGGCATCCTCGAGGACCGTGTCCTTGTCGCTGTGGCTGACGGGGACGGGTTTCACGTGCCATATGTCATCTGCATAATCCTTGATTGTTCTGTCTGATGAGAAGAAGGAGGATGAAGCGACGTTCAGGAGGCTCTTCTTGTTCCATTCGTCTCTGTTGTTTCTGTAGAGAGACGTTGCTTCGTCGTGGCGCTTCGAATACGACGCGAGATCTGCAAAGAGGAAATATCTGTCGTTGTGATCGAGGAGGGACGAGATGAGCGGTGTAAAGATTCCGTGCTCGTTGTTGCTGAAGAAGTCGGACTGTATGAGTGATACGATCTGCTTGATCTCTTCGTTGTTGTTCATCCATTCCCGGCTGTTGTATGTAGGTGCAAGCTGAGCAATTTCCTTCTCGGTGTGGCCGAAGATGAAGATGTTGTCGTTTCCGACTCTCTCCGCCATCTCGACGTTTGCTCCGTCAAGCGTTCCGATTGTGAGGGCGCCGTTGACCATGAACTTCATGTTTCCTGTTCCCGATGCCTCTGTTCCTGCTGTCGAAATCTGCTCGGAGAGGTTGGTTGCAGGGATTATTGCCTCTGCAAGAGTTACTCTGTAGTCGGGCATGAAGTAGACTTTGAGAAGATCCTTTACGCTTCTGTCCTGGTTGATGACACTGCTTATGTTCGATATGAACTTGATGATGAGCTTTGCGTTGACATATCCCGGAGCGGCCTTTCCGCCGAAGAGGAATGTCGTGGGCTGGAAATTCTGTCTGTACTTCTCATCAGTCTTGAGACGAGTGTAGATCATTACAATGTTGAGAGCGTTGAGGAGCTGTCTCTTGTACTCATGGATTCTCTTTACCTGCACATCGATGAGAGTGGAGGTGTCGAGGATGATTCCCGAGTCCTTCTTGAGGAATGCTGCAGCGTTCTTCTTCGCTGTTTCCTTGACGGCGGAGAACTTCTCGAGGAAGGATGCATCGTCTGTGAATGCCTTGAGCTTCTCGATTTCATTGAAGTCTGTAATCCACTTGTCTCCGATAGCCTCCGTTATGAGGGAAGCGAGTGCCGGGTTGGCGTCAAGAAGCCATCTGCGCTGTGTTATTCCGTTTGTCTTGTTGTTGAATCTGTCGGGGTAGATTGCAGCGAACTCCGGGAACATGTTTTCAACAAGAAGCTTGGAGTGGAGAGCCGCAACACCGTTTGTCGAGTGGCTGCCGATGATTGCAAGGTTGGCCATTCTCACCATCTTGGGGTTGCTCTCTTCGATAATCGAGACCTTTGCGATCTTGTCGTTCTGCATCGGGAAGAAAGAGACAGCGGAGGAGAGGAAACGTCTGTTGATTTCGAATATGATCTCCATGTGTCGAGGGAGAAGCGATTCGATCATCGGAAGCGGCCACTTCTCAAGTGCCTCGGGCATGAGTGTGTGGTTGGTGTAACCGAGTGTCTTTGTTGTAATTTCCCAGGCTTCGTCCCATCCGAGTCCTTCGTTGTCGATGAGAAGTCTCATGAGCTCCGGAACTGCAAGCGACGGGTGCGTATCGTTCATCTGGATTGCAGCTTCATTTGGGAAGTTCTCCCACTTGTAGTCACCGTTTCTCTTGAATCTTCTTACTATATCCTGAAGGGAGCAGGAGACGAAGAAATACTGCTGCTTGAGTCTGAGTTCCTTCCCCATGTAGAGAGTGTCGTTGGGGTAGAGGACCTGCGAGAGTGTCTCCGCGTTGATCTTCTTTCTTACAGCTTCGGTGTAGTCACCGGAGTTGAACTCCTCGAATGAGAAGCCTTCGGGGCTTGTTGCCGACCAGAGACGGAGCGTGTTGACCGTCTTTCCGCCGTAGCCGACTATCGGGGTGTCGTATGCAACACCGTTGACCTGCTCGGACGCTATCCACTTGAAGATGTCCCTGCCGTTCTCTCTTATCTGGGTGACATGACCGCCGAAGTAGACGGGGTATGTAAGATCGGGTCTCTTGAGCTCCCACGGGTTACCGTCCTTGAGCCAGTTGTCCGGCATCTCCGACTGGTAGCCGTCGACGATCTTCTGTCTGAATATGCCGTAGTTGTATCTTATACCGTATCCGTAGGCGGGAAGCTCGAGGGTTGCGAGGGAATCGAGGAAACATGCCGCAAGTCTTCCCAGACCTCCGTTACCGAGTCCGGCATCGGGCTCCGTGTCCCTGAGCTCCTCGTAGTCGTACCCGAGGGATGCGAGGGCTTCCTTGACCGGTCCCTCTATGCCGAGGTTGATGATGTTGTTCGTCATCGCCCTTCCCATGAGGAATTCGAGCGAGAGGTAGTAGACTCTCTTCGAGTGATTCTTCCTCTGCGTCTTACGCGACAGATCCCATTGATGGATTACTCTGTCACGGATAGCGTAGGCGATGGCTTCGTACCTTCCTTCAGCTGTTGTGTGATAGACATCAGCGTCCTGATTATATTTTAACTGTTCAGCGAAATCTCTGGCTATTTCCTTCGGCGAATTGCCGTATCTGGTTTTATTCTCTGTAGCCACAGCGACCTCCTATGAGTGAAAATTGCTTTTTTATTCTAAATAAATCTTGTCACTATATTCAATAACAAAGCAGATATTAAAATTAAAAAAACTTTATTTTCTTATTCTGCTTATCTCTTGAATCTTTTTCACCACCCTAATAGAATTAACGGCAGTACCTCATTTTAAGTGGCCTTATGCTCAAGGCTCTTCTTTCTATTGACAAGAGGGGCTGTGATTTGCTACAGTTTGCATTGCGTGTCGCAGTTTATGCGTCTGCTCTTGTAGCTCAGCATGGTAGAGCACCACCATGGTAAGGTGGGGGTCGGCGGTTCGAATCCGCCCGGGAGCTTAATTGAGCGACTATTGTCGTGAGGAGTTTAGATATGGCAAGTTCAAAGAAGAAAGGACCAGTAGAAAAGATTGCTCTACAGTGCACGGAGTGCAAGCAGAAGAATTATACTACAGAGAAGAACCGCCGCAATACACCGGAGAAACTTGAACTCATGAAGTATTGCAAGTTCGAGCACAAGCACACACTGCACAGAGAAACAAAGATTAAATAAGGTTATTCTGTCTTCGAGGTGCGAGCAGGTCAGTAGCTCCAATGGTTAGAGCACTGGTCTCCAAA
>CAVHPV010000042.1:0-21836 GCA_963638045.1 Faecalibacterium sp. CAG:74
ACCTGCTGATATGGTTTCTCGGGTTTCCAGTACACCTAATAAATATGACTATATAAGGATGTCTTTTAATCTGGATGCTTCCAAATTCAAGTCAGGCCAGAGTGATATTTCGGAAGTACTTAGTTCATTTAAAATGAAACTTTCATATAAGACAAAAGATTCAGAAGCTAAAGAAATTACCGATTTGTATAATTTTGTTGAGTCAGAAGATCAGTTGTTTCTAGATTTCTTTGCTTGTTTCTGTAAAAACGGTGAAAGCAACCCTCAGGTAGATTTGGATGCCCTATATACTGCTATATCAGAGATAGCATCAACTAGTCCGACTGTTAAATTTGTTTTCTCTATTTCTGATGGTAAAAACAGTTACACTTTCTCTCTCGATGACGTTATGAGTGTTAAGAAGAATAATTTGACTGTGAAAGATGTAATTGAGATGAAGAGGAATAATGAGCTCATTGCTTCATTGAAATATACTCTTGGCATTACATTCTCCAGTGATTTTGATTTCTTGATTGTGATGGATAATCTAGATTCTATGATTGATAAAATGACTGGAAGTGTTAATATTTCTGTTTCGAACATAGAATTGAAGATCGGTGACAATGTTGTCATTTCTGGCAGTATCTCGGGAAAACTTGATTTTGACAAAAAAGAAGCTAATGCTGACTTTTCTTTGACAGAGAGGATAGATGGCAAAGAATATGTCGTTCTCGACTTTGGTATTGCTGGAGAAGCTAGTTCGGAGAATTCTGAACTACTTGACCTCATAACGATCAAAAAAGTGAAGATAGACGGAGTTTATTACACTCCGGAATCAGTGAAGGCATATCTTGCTGATGTTAACCAGAATAAATAAACTGCAAAGAGAAAATTAAATACTCCCACCGTTGAAATATACGGTGGATTTTCATTTTTGTAGTGTCCTTTTCTCTCTTTTTAAACTATTCTTTTTATATGATAAATGCCATTCGAGGAAAGATTGTTGAGGTTAATGATTCCTCAATAATTATTTTGACTGCTTCCGGAGTAGAATACTTCATTGAAATATCACAGATAAGCGCCAATAAGTTCAAGGGGCTGGCCGGGGAAGAGAAGAACAATGCCAGGGTATTGACTGTACTTCAGCACAGAGAAGACGCAATGTCACTTTTCGGCTTCTATGACGAGAAGGAGAGATTTACCTTTTGTGAGCTCATCACCGTTCCGGGGATTGCCGCCAAAGGGGCTCTTAAGATTCTCGGAGGGATCAGCGTAGATGATCTTGTGCTCGCTCTTGATTTGCAGGATGTCAAAAAATTGAGCAAAGTCCCGGGGCTTGGCGCAAAGACAGCACAGAAACTTATCCTGCAGCTGAGGAATGTTCTTGTTTTTGACGAGACGGAAAATGCAGGAGAGAGCAAAGGCGAGGGTAGTACAAGTTCCAGATTCAAGGATTTCATCTCATCATTCACAGATATGGGATATGATCGTAAATCTGTCATCAAAGCCATTGATGAGACACTTGAGGAAGGGAAAGCAACGTACGCTGGATTATCTGACAGAGATATTGAAAAGAAGATTTTCACTAATGTGCTCAGGAGGCTGAATTGATTAAGGAAAATACATTTGAGCTTGAAGACGTAAACCTTGAAGAACGAACAGTAAAGCCGGAGATGATAGAGCGTGAGGAAGTACAGGAGAATATATTGAGGCCGAAGTTCCTTGAAGATTTCCAGGGGCAGAAGGAACTCAAAGAAAATCTCAAGATATATATTGATGCAGCAAAGAAAAGGGGTGAGGCACTCGACCACATATTCCTCCAGGGGCCTCCGGGACTGGGAAAGACTACACTTGCTTCAATCATTGCTAATGAGATGGGGGCAGATATCAAGCTGACAAGCGCAACTGCACTCGATAAGCCAAGGGACCTGGTCGGTATTCTTACTAATCTCACAGCAGGTTCCGTCCTTTTTATAGACGAAATTCATGGTCTTAAAAAATCCATGGAGGAGACACTGTATGTTGCCATGGAGGACTATAAGATAGACTGGGTTATCGGACAAGGGCCGTCTGCGAGGACTATCAAGGTGGATTTGGAGCCGTTTACACTCATCGGGGCAACTACACGTACCGGAGCTGTCTCAAAGCCGCTCGAGAATAGATTCGGTATCCCTATCAAGATAGACCTGTATCCACCGGAGGAACTGGCACTTATCATCAAAAGATCTGCAAAGATACTTGATGCAGAGATTACTGATGAGGCTGTACTCGATATTGCACGCTGCTCACGAGGAACCCCCAGAATAGCAAACAGGATTCTCAGGCGTATCAGGGATATAGCAGATATCAAGGGAGACGGAGTCATTAACCGTGAAATGACAAAACTCGGACTGGAAAAACTCGGAATCGACAGTAACGGGCTCGACAAGACTGATCGTGATATCTTAAGAATCATTGCAACAACCTATTCAGGTGGGCCTGTAGGACTAGAAGCCCTCGCCGCATCACTCAATGACTCAAGTGACACAATTGAAGTATACTATGAACCATATCTTATGAGACAGGGTTATCTCAAACGTACCACCAGAGGACGCTGTCTTACACATAAAGCCTATGAGGTATTGAATATAGAGGACACAAATGGAAACCAAGGATTTTTACTTTGATCTTCCTTCCTCTCTTATTGCACAGGAACCTGCAGAGAAGAGAGGAGAAGACAGACTTCTTTTACTTGATAAAAATACCGGAAGGTATACGGATTATATGATTAAGGATTTTCCTTCGCTTCTGAGGGAGAACTCGGTTCTTGTTTTAAATAACTCCAAGGTTAGAAAGGCTCGTGTTTATGCAAAAAGCATGGAAACTGACGGTATTGTGGAATTTCTCTTTCTAGCAGAGAATCCAGACGGCAGCTGGAATGCGATAGTAAGTAAAGCAAAACGCCAGAAAACGGGTAAAGAGTATATCTTCTCCACTCTTGAAGGAAGAGAGTATACAACTGGAAAAATCATTAAAGAGAATGAAGACGGGACAAGAGACATTTTGTTTTCTTCTCCTGTCAGTGAGGATTTCTTCCTCTCTTGCGGACATGTTCCCCTTCCACCTTATATAAAGAGAGAAGACAACTTTAGAGATGAATCAAGGTATCAGACTGTATATGCAAAGAATGAGGGGAGTGTAGCATGCCCTACGGCAGGGCTCCATTTCACTCCCCAAATTCTGGATGAGATAAAGAAGAAAGGAATTGAAATACTTGAAGTTACCTTGCACGTTGGAGCCGGAACATTCCTGCCGGTAAGAACAGATAAGATAGAGGAGCATCATATGCATACAGAGAGCTATGAGATTCCCGTTTCTGTTGCCGAGCGTCTCAATGAGGCAAAGAGAAGTGGCAGGGAGATAGTTGCTGTTGGAACAACATCAACGCGAACACTTGAAAGTGCTGCAAATGATAAAGGAGAACTTGTCTTTCTCAAGGGAAAGACAGATATCTTCATCTATCCTGGATACAATTTCAAATTCATTGACTCCCTACTCACGAATTTTCATACACCGGAGTCAACCCTCGTCATGCTTGTTAGTGCCCTGGCAGGGAAGGACAACATTATGAATGCTTACAGGCATGCAATAGAAGAAAAATACAGGTTCTTCTCTTATGGGGACGCAATGTTCATAAGAGCTTGATGCGTTCGATTTCCCTTTCGATGGCAGAAGTTACCTCACTGATTTTGAGTCTGCCGTCGATTTTGATCAGCGCAACACTCTCCGGGAGAGATGAAAACTCCCTGAGATAATTCTCCTTAACTTTTTTCAGGAACTCCTCTTTCTCAAAGAGCTCCTTTTCCTCCCCCCTTCTTTCAATGCGTGACATACAGTCTGAAGGGGGAGTGTCTATGAAGATGATACAGTCAGCATGGGGGAAGGAGGAATTGATTGAGAGGAGAAAATCATAGTTGCACTGAACCCCCTGGTAAGCAATTGAAGAATAGAAATACCTGTCTGTTATTACTATTTCCCCATCGTCAAGATGTCCGATAATTCCGTAATCAGGATTATACAGATGGTCATCCCGGTCAGCAGCATAGAGGAGGGCAAGTGCCTCAGGGGTTGTTGAAAACTTTTTTTGTAGTGCATCTCTCACAAGTCTTCCTATCGGATTATCTGTGGGCTCATGGGTGATGAAGACTTTCTTCCCCCTTTCCTTGAGCCTATCACCGAGGAGTTTCATCTGTGTCGTAGTGCCTGCACCGTCCAATCCCTCAAAAACAATCAGTTTTCCTTTTCCTGCCATAATTGCCGTAATCCCATTATCAATATAAAATGTATTGAGTATTGTATTGGTTTGGCATTAAGGAAACAAGATAAAGATGAAATTTCATAACAACTTAAAGACAGTGCTAATTGTAATTTCAATTACGGTTCTCTTCTTTATCTCTTCTATGCTCATCCTTTTTAATCTAAATCTAACAAGCCCGACATTGATTGTCACTGAGAGCATACTCGATTCCTTCTCATCAGTCGATTCGGACTTTTCACTCTCATTCTCAGGAATGGAACGGAACTTCCGGGACAGGATATTGATAAAGAATCTCTCGCTCTTTTATCTTGATGAGGAGATAGCTTTCTTCGAGAAGACTGAAGTCAAATTGGGACTCTTCGACATCATATCATATTTTTTTAATTTTGAAGGAAGTGCAGAGATAGATTTCCTTAGCGGATATATAAATATTGACACCTCACTTTTTCTGGGTGCTTCAAGTGGGGATTCTTCTCCTAAAGATATAACACTGCCGTCGTTTTTGAACTCCCACAATCTTATCCTTGCCTTTAAAGATATTGAAGTAAGCATTGACGGCACAGGTGGAAGTGTAGATGCTCTCACCTTGAGCTATATTGCTCGGGAGGAGAAACTTGTCGGGGACGGAGAAATATCATCATTCTCAGTCAATGTGTCCGGATATGACATTACTCTAAGCGATGCTTCTTCCTCATTCAGCCTGGGAGAGACTATATATCTTAATGCAGATTTAGGTAAGGTTGAGCTCTATGGTGATAACTTAGAAGGAAGCGTTGAGAATATTGTGCTCAGCCTCAGCACAAAGGACCTGGAGTCACTCAAAGTCGGTGATATCATGGCATTACTTATTATTGACTCAATAAGTCTTTACTATGATGATATCACATTGGATACGAAGCAAAATGAAGTCTGTTTCACACCTGACACAGTTACACTTGCCGTATCAAAAATATCAGGAGATGCCGCGGGATATCGCTATGATATAAACGGAGCTGATGCTGTTCTTGAAAGTTTTGATAAATATACCTTTACATCAAAGGGGGCAACTTTCACCGGAGAGAAGAATGATATCTCACTGGATGTTGTTGAGGTGACCGGCTCATTGAAGAACGAAGAGGCATCAGTTTCAACTAATAGAATATCATCAGATATTTCTTCTCTTACCTCATCTCTTCTCTCCACAGTAAGACTATCAGATTTCAGCGGTAAACTTGACTACAGTGACGGCATTTCCATTTCGCTTGCTCTTGAAAGTCTCATAACAACGCCAAGCGAAAAGATAGATGACATATCATTCTCATTCGGAGCAGAGGTCAGCATAAAGGAGAATGAAATAAGAGATGCGCATCTTGATATAACTGATCTCTATCTCGGGTATGGAGAGAGATATGATTCCACAGTTGAAATAAACGGTAATCTTGACTCTGCTTTAATCACCCTTGACTACGGCTCCTTCGACATAGATCTAGTCGCCTCTCTCAACAAGTCAAAACTTAAGGGAAGTGTGAATGTCAACGACCTTCCGGTTTTGAGAATCACTCCTCTTCTCCAAGAAGGCGTCTCCTCTCTATTTGAAGATGAATCCCGCTTCAATGTATCGTCAGAATTTGACCTCTCATTCAATAACGGAATTCTTAGTGGTGTCCTTAATTACTTCGCGTCAATCAATACAATGAAGGTATCATTTATTGAAACCTCCCTTTCCTCATCCGGTAATCTTTCATTTGAGGAGAAAAAGATAAACTTTGAAGATGTCAGAGTGGACACATCATTCTTCACTTCGTCATTCAATGGCTATTGGGATACAGAGAGAAATCTGCCGACACTTGATTTCACCTCTAATTTGTCAAACGGGGATGAGCTCCTGAATGGTTACATACATCTTGAAGAAGACAGAAGCTACCGCTATGCAGCAAATATAGCATATTTTGAGAATATGAGTCTTGAGGGGGAAGTGGACTTCAATACAGATAACCTTATATCCTCAGATTCCGTTCTCACCACAGGTGAGGATAAAAGACACTTTACTCTCCTGACCGACCTCGGAAAGAAAGAGATTTCACTTGCCTCTGATGCTCTCATTTCAATACTCGATTTTTCAGACGGTATTGAAGGAAGACTTGAGGCTCGGAGCCTCAGAACTCTCAAAAGCCCGAACGGAACACCGATTACCATTGACGGGGTTGTTGGATATTCATTCAATCTTGATGAAGGTCTTCATATAAGTTCAGGAAATATAGAAATAAGCAATTTCTTCTATCTGCCGAACAGTCCGACGCTGTCATTTATGCTCAATATGAATGACGACGAGCTTGAACTTTCATATATCAAGATAAATGGTGAGAACACATTCAACTACACAGGTCTTATGAAGGCTGATTTTGTCTCCAATACTCTTGCTTTGAAATTTGACGAAACAGGAGGTGAGGGGTCAATTCTTTTCTCAATATATAAGGATGAGGATTTTTTCGCGGCATTCAAGGCTGATAAAATCAACCTTACTCCTGTCGGGCTTGAGGACATGTATGCCCAGGTGACACTATACGGAAGGGCGAAAAGAATTGAGGATTTTGCATTTGACGGTATTGTCTCAGTTACATCTCCTTCAGACGAAAAGAAGAAGATCAACGGCTCTATCACGATCGACAGTTCACGCATATCGATGGATGATATCATATACTCCTCAAATGATATGAATGCTACACTTTCAGAGGTCTATATTGATTCTCTTTCAGGTACATTCGGTATATCTGATGCTCTCTTCAGGCTGGCCAACAGCAAACCCGACAGGGATTATCCTATAGAAGCCTGCTTCTCACTTAGTGGAGAGACAGAGAAATACGATTCATTGTTCACTTCTCTGGTCAGCATCATAAACGGGAAGGGAAGCGGTACCAGTGCCAGTCTGAATATCACCTATTTTGATGCCGATTCGTCTACATTCAGGGTTGAAGACAAAACTCTTACAATTTCAATTAGTGATGAGAAGATAACACTCGGCGGTGATTTTATCTCCGGTACTCTCGTTGAGAGGGAAAATAAAGCATCGCTATCCATTGAATTACCCAAAATTGTTTCAGCCTCATTCAATCTCGACTTCTCGTCAGGACTAAGAATGAATGCAAATGTGAAAGAGTTCAATATGGGACTGGTTAACCTACTTATGGAGTACCCGACACTTGTCTTCAGAAATGACCTGGTGTCAGGTAAGGCATCATTTGTCGTTGAGAACGGGATTGCATCCCTCAACGGGAGTCTGGAAGCAGAAGAACTGGGAGTTGATGTTTTCTGGCTTGAGAACGAGACACTCATCCTCCATAATCCCCGCTTTATCTTGTGGGATAATGATCTCAACTCATCTTATACTTATGCAACAGTTCTCGATAATCTTACCCAGGAGAGGAAGATGGTGAGAATGACTGTCGGTGTGTCGCTCGGTGAGACATTGTCTCTGGAGGGATGGGATGTCAACGTATATATTGATGATGACAACCCCATCAGAGTACGTATCCCGCTTCCTGCAGCCAACATAGACATACTCGGCTATACAAGCGGCCATTACCATGCCTATGCGGATGATAATGGTATGTACAATGAAGGGACACTTTATGTGAGTGATGCTGAGGTTTCTGTTGGGATGAACCCGTACCCGGACTGGTATAATCTTATAACAGGTGCCACTTTTGTCGACATGACAGTCAATTTCAGGAAGAACAACAGAATACTTTATCCGGCAGGTGATGATCCGATTTTCTCGATCATGCTCCAGGAAGACAGCCACATCTATGCATATGTAGACAGCACGACCGTCAGATGTTCTGGGGATGTGCAGATAAGGGGAGGGGAGATCTTCTACTTCCAGAAATACTTCTACATAACATCAGGTTCCATCAGGTTTGATGATCCTAATGAACTTAACCCTAAAATCTCACTTCGTGCTACCCTTAGGGATTACGACTCATCTTCTGAGAGAGTCGAGATTTACCTTGTCATGAAAGACAATACTTTCGACAATATTTCGCCGACTCTTGAAAGTAGTCCCGCTAAGGAGCTGAGTGAAATAATGGAAATCCTCGGCCAGTCCATTCTTCCGCAATCTGCATATGGCTCGGTATCGGTCTCGTCAGTTGCTTCCCTTGTTACTGAGGGCTATGACATTCTTTCCAGGCTTGGTATTGTGACGACGGCTACAAACCCGCTTTCAAGTCTATCGACTTCCCTCAAGAATGTTTTCGGTGTTGACACATTCTCACTTCATTCCAACATATTGAATAATATCGTCACCGATACTATTACACAGGCTACTACACAGAACGGGACAACCGCTCTAACGACCTTCTCTCCTATGGCAAGGTTCCTCAACGGCACCACACTCAATGTCGGTAAGTACCTCTCACAGAACCTTTATCTTCAGATAATGATTCATCTTGAGGCTACTAGCAACAAGGATAAATACACAATTATTGCGGATGACCTTGCACTCGATACGGAGTTCTCTCTTGAGTGGGCGGAAAGTGACGCATTCAATGTGACATTCTTCACAACCCCGAGCTATTTCTCATTTATATCGATTCTCGATACTTTCGGTTTCACTATTACCAAAACTATAAACTTCTGAGGAAAAACAAGAAAAACACATAGAGACTAAATTCCTGAAAGAGTTTATCTGGTTGTTATTCAAGAAGATATCATTTCTATCTTTTTCCTTTCCTTATTTGAGTTACTATCCTTTTTCTGTTAAAATGCACTAAGAGGTAAATAATGAGAAAAAGTAAGATTGTTGTTACTTTAATTATCATGATGTTTCTGATCCTGCCACTTTGGGCTGAATCCGCCGATGAGTGGTATATAGGTAAAAAGATAACTTCAATTGAGGTATCCGGACTAGTCAATGTAAAGGAAAAGACAGTCAAGGCGATTACAGATGAATACGAAGGAAAAGAGTTCTCTGATGAACTTTTCGGCGAACTATATGAGGAGTTATATTCACAAGCCTGGCTTGATTATATGCTTGTTGATGCAGAAAAGGATACAGAAGATGAAAACGGAGTTCTTCTCTCAATCGAGATATATGAGAACCCGATGATTTCATCCATTGAAATTGAAGGCAACAGCAGGATAGGTAAAACGACCCTTCTATCCAGTCAAAGTTTAAGCAAGGGAGGATGGTACTCCACAAACAATATTAAAGCGAATGCCTCTCTCATACAGGACCACTATGTTTCGAAAGGTTATAAAGATGCCTCCGTCACGGGAGAAGTCACACTGGACAGCCTGTCTAATACCGTAAGTATTAAGTTTACAGTAGTAGAAGGCAAGCAATATAAAGTGAGAAGCCTTTCATTTGAAGGAAATGACTCAATAACCACCAAAGAGCTCAAGAGCAAGCTGACAAGCAAGGAAAAATCATTCTTCAATTCCGGAAATTATCTCGAGAGTAATGTCTCGGCAGATGAAGAAGCTGTAATAACATACTATGGCACAAAAGGTTATCCTTATGCTCAGATGAAAGAAGTCAGAATTGAACAGCTAAGTGACGATGAGACAGATTCAACAATTTACCTCTCAATAACTTTTGTTCTGGAGGAAGGGGATCTCTGGACAGTCGGAAGTGTAGACTTTGAAGGAAACACTGTCTTTACCTCTGAAGAGCTTTCATCGCTTGTCACTTTTGCTGAAGGCGATCTCTACAACAGCAGCAAAATCCAGACTCTCTTTGAAAGCCTGGCGTCAAAATACTATGACGACGGCTATGTTTATTCTTCTATTTCACCTGTCATTGAAGAGAGGGACGGGAACAAAGTCAATATTACCTTTAATATTACCGAAGGCCCGCAGACGGTTGTTGAGGAGATCAGGATTAACGGCCTGACGAAGACAAAGGCATACGTGCTTGAGAGAGAACTTGCACTACATGTTGGAGATGTCTTCTCGCGCTCTGACTTTATCCAGTCCCAGCAAAACATGTACAATACCTCCCTTTTGAAAGATATCAAGGCCAGCATCTACCCGGGTTCGACAGAAAACGGAATAATATGCCAATTTGATGTTGAAGAAGGAAATACCATGGAGCTCCAGTTCGGAGCTACATTCGGTGCAACAGAAGTTGACGGATTCCCGGTCTCTGGATTTTTAAGCCTTTCCAACACTAACCTCGGTGGAACAGGTAGAACTCTCACAGCCTCAACTGAGCTGAGCCCGACAACACAGGCCCTCTCGCTTTCTCTCTCTGACAGCTGGTTCGGCAATACAAGATGGTCCAACTCAATTAGTTTCTCGGCTGCAAGGAACGTGAGGAGCAGTGTGCTTCAGCGCGGGATCGGCTCCGATTACTATGACGGTAGAGACAGCGAAGGAAAGACTTATCCTCTAGGATATAATTCAGCTTCTGAGTGGTATGCATCCAACCAGGCTACACCGGGTTCATCAAACCTCATGAAGTATGATAATTATTCGTTCACTGTTGGTTATACTTCAGGATATTCTTGGGTGTTCTCTCCTGGAACTCTTTCTGTGTCCGGAGGTCTCTCTGTCGGCCTGAACAGAGCTTACTATGACGACACAAAGTATGATCCTTATGAGAAACTTATAAGGAAGTACCATGATGCATGGCAGTTCTCTAATAAGCTTACTGCCTCTATCAGCTGGGATGGGCGTAACTATGTGAGTAAGAATCCTCATGGTTATGTGGCTTCCGCTTCGTATACATATGCCGGCGGATTCCTCGGAGGACTATCTAACTATAATAAGATAACGCTTTCACTCAGCATGTATACAGGAGTCCTGAGAATTGAGAACAAGGAGAAGGAAACAGCTAAGAATGTAATCCTGGGATTCTCGAGTGAAGTTGATTTCATGCTTCCGCAATACTGGAACAAGGATAGTGCAGGCTGGAAATGGTATGATGCTAAAAACGGTGCAACAAAGTATGAAATGCTCTATATCGACGGTATGAACATCGGACGTGGATTCTCCGTCCAGACAGACAAGGCATTCCTCTGGAATAATCAGGTTGACCTTACGTATCCTCTGGCTGAAGACATTATCTCCCTTGAAGGATTTGTGAGCGGGACGGCTGTTACGGCAGACCTCAAAAACATAAGTTTTTCTTCTCTTGACTGGTACTTCGCTGCAGGTTTTGGAATAAAGATGGAAATTCCCGGTTTCCCGCTTGGACTTTACCTTGTTAAAAATGCTACAATGCTCAGTGGGGAGAGTTTTACTTTCAAGAAGGGTTCGCTCTTCAGCTGGGGAGATAGAGGTGGCATGAGCCTTGTTCTGGCTATTACCACTTCAATATATTGATGGAAGAAAAAAGGAACGAGATGACGCCTATGGTGCGTCAATATATGGAAATAAAAAAAGAGCATCAGGATAAGGTGCTCTTTTTCCGTTTAGGTGATTTCTATGAAATGTTCAACGAGGATGCCGTCGAGGTGTCAAAACTGTTGAACCTGACACTGACACACCGCGGGACGATGCCGATGTGCGGAATCCCGTATCATGCAGCGAAGAATTACCTTAAAAGACTCCTTGAGTATGGTAAGAAAGTCGCAATCTGCGAACAATTTGTCACAGACGAGAAGAAACTTGCTGACAGGCAGGTGACCAAGATATATACCCCGGCTACTGTTGTTGACGATGAGTATGTCGACTCGCTTTCAAGCCAATTCATCATAGCAGTGTACAGGGACAGGAAGAATATACAATGTGCCTGGGCCGATATAACAACGGGAGAATTCAAGGTTACATCTCTTCCTATCGAAAAGAATTATGCTTCCCTCGAGTCTCTATTGATGAAAATTGAATCCAAAGAGATTATATGTGAGGACGATACATATTTCTCCGAGAAGGATTTCAGACGCATACTGGACAGCCGTTCTGTCATGATCAGTAAGCTCCCGAGTTGGTATTTCTCTCTCAGAGAGGGAAAGAAGGCCGTCGAGAAGCAGTTGGGACAGAGTGCATTGAGGCTTATCGGGATAGGTGAGAAGGATAGCATTCTATGTGTAATCGGAGCACTTCTCAACTATATAGAGGAGAATGTCAAAAGCGATCTACCACAATTGAGATATATCGAGAGGGTTACTGATTCATCTTTTATGGTTCTGAACAGTGCAACCATAAAGAACCTCGAACTTGTGCATAACCTTCAGGACAATACCCAGTCATATACTCTCTTTTCATCTATAAACAAGACAAGAACTCCCTCCGGCGCGAGATTTTTAAAGGACGCTATTCTGCATCCACTTGTTGACAAAGAGAAAATCAGGGAGAGGCAGGATTGGATAGAACGTCTCACCCTGAACAGAGAGGAGAATGACAGGGTGCAGAAATGTCTCTCGGAAATCAGCGATCTCGAGAGACTCAGTGTAAAGAGCAGCATGAAGAGGGTTACTCCAAGAGACCTTATTGCAATCAGCGAAAGCACATCAGCATTTCTGGAACTTGTTGAAAAGAATGAGGACTATCTTACGCTTTCCCATGATAATTCATTCGATTTTTCGTCCCTTATCAGCTTTTCACTGGATATACTCAAAGGGGTAAACAGGGAATGCACAAACATAAACAACGAGGGAACCATTATACTTGACGGCTTTGACAGTGAACTTGATGAGCTGAGACATATTTCATCCTGTGGAAGCGGTATGCTTGATGAATACCTTGAAAAGGTCAAAGCAGAGACGGGAATAACAACACTCAAATGCAGTGAAAATAGGATCATCGGTGCATACATAGAAGTCAGCAAAGGACAACTTGAAAGAGTCCCTGATTACTTCATCCGCCGTCAGACACTTGTCGGCGGCGAAAGATTCTCTACTCCGGAGCTTAATGAAATCCAGGAGAAAATTTTAACAAGCAAGGATGAGGAGAGCAGAAAGGAAAGGGAGATTTACTCTTCTTTTGTGAACAGAGCGTATGCTTTGTACCCTGAAATCGAAAAGATGGGAAGAGTTGTTACAATGCTTGATTTTTACTCTTCAGGGAGCCGGCTTGCCTTGGAAAAGAATTATGTGAGACCTGAAATGATTGAGAACGGAGAGATGGAGATTGTTGACGGAAGGCATCCGGTTGTCGAAGATTATACAGATAGCTATATACCAAACTCTTTTTCAAGTGAATCCTCACGCTTCAGCCTGATAACAGGACCAAATATGGCAGGTAAGTCTACATACTTGAGGGAAGTAGCACTTATAACTCTCCTGGCACATACGGGATACTTTGTACCTGCAAAGAGTGCTGTTATTCCCCTTACTGATAAAATCTTCTGCCGTGTCGGTGCAAGCGACAATCTCTCGAAGGGGGAGAGCACATTTCTTGTGGAAATGAGTGAGTCAGCCCAGATATTGCTGTCCCTTACAGGAAGAAGTCTTGTTATAATGGATGAGATAGGCCGCGGCACATCTACCCAGGACGGAATGAGCATTGCCTATGCAATAATGAATTACCTCAGACGATCTGGAGCCATTACTCTTTTCTCTACGCACTATCATGAACTCACTATGCTTGATACTTCCGGCATACAGCTGCTGCATATGGCTGTACTTGAGGAGAAGAACCAGATTACATTCCTCAGAAAAGCTGAGAAGGGAGTTGCTGTGTCAAGTTACGGCATACATGTTGCAAAGCTTGCCGGAGTCCCGAGAGAGATCATCAACGAGGCAAACTCCTTCATGAAGAGGCACTTTGCAGATTACTCAATGATCAATGAGGAAGGAAATCTCTTTACCAGTGATTCTCACGATATTACATTAACCGATGAGATAATTGATTCCATTTCGTCGTTTGATGAAAACAGCTCAACACCGCTTGAGGCATTGTTGCTGATTTCCGAGTTAAAAAAGAAGATAGAAGATGACAAAGGAACAATATAGGTTATAGTTGATTTATGAATTCATATCAGATGATATTTACTGTAAGCGTTGTGGTCTGTTCGCTGCTCTGTGCTGTTCACCTCGACAGACGTACACTTGCCAGGGAGAAGGTCGGGGACATAACAAAATGCTTCCTTATGCCATCTCTCTATTTCACACTCTTTACTGCATCTTATGCTTTCCCGCGTGATATCGCGCGCCCGTGGATGCTTATCTTGATTGCATTCTTCTATACACTTGGAGACATCCTTCTTTTAAAGAAGACTCCTTTCTTGAGATTTGTATTCGGGGCACTTTCGTTCTCCTGCGGCCATATGATGTATGTCATATACTTCTCATTCTTCGGCCTTAATATTTATACACTTGTTGCAGGTATGGTGATTTTCGGTATACCGTACTTCGGCATAGTCAAATATGTTCTGACGAAGAATCCGAAACACGGCTACGGGGTTCTCATCTATGCATTTACACTTTATCTCTTTGCTGTAGGAATGAGTGCAGTCTTCTCGTTTGAATATCTTAAGACATCCATCCTGGTTATAATAGGGGTGCTTCTCTTCATTTTCTCTGACAGCAGAATTGCCATAAATGCAATAAGTGAATCTAATAACCACAGTTCATTTATCATTATGCTGACATATATTCTTGCAAATCTTTTCCTTGTTCTAGGAGTATGGTGTATTAATGTACCGGTAACTACTTGACAGGAAGGAGAAAGAAAAGTATTTTTTACACAGTTTCATTTAAAGTAATTTAAAAGGGACCGGTTTTACCGAGTCCCTTTATTTATGAGGAATAAGATGATGAATTTCGGAGAAGAGAAAAAGGAACTGTTTTGTGAGATAGAGAGACTGGTCTCAACGCTTTCCCTTGTCCCGGTTGAAGTGACAAGATCAGACAGCCAGAGCCAGACCCAGCTCACTGTCATCCTCTACAACAGAGACAGGGACATAACAGTTGATGACCTTGAGGCGGCATACAACATAATATATCCACGCTACAGTGTACTCCTCGGCGACAGAGACCTCAGCCTGGAAGTTTCAAGCCCGGGACTCGAGAGAAAGTTCAAGGACTACCATGAGTTTGAAGTATTCGCATCCAAGAGGGTAAGGCTTTACTCGGTAGAATATTCAAGCTACATATCAGGTGTCATTGAGAAAGCAGATTCTGATTCTGTCACTTTGACCTCTTACCTGGTGGAAGACAGTAAAGAGACAGGAGAGCGAATTAAAATTAAATATAATACAATAGCAAAAGCTAAACTTGATTATTCTTGGGAGGATAAAAAATGATTAATCTGACTGGCGAAATTAACGCTATGATGCTTGAACGTGATATGAAGTTCCCTGAGGTTACATCCCTTATCAGAGATATGCTCCGTTCAGCCTATAAGAGGAAGTTCGGTACCGATGAGAATGTGAAGATTAAATTCTATGAAGATACTAAACACAATTATTTTGTGGAAATCTTTGCAAAGAAAGAAGTTGTCAATGAAGAAGATTACTACAATGCGGTGACCCAGATTCCTCTTGATGAGGCATTGGAGTTTGCCGGTGAGGATTCCGGCATCGATGTAGGTGACTCGCTCGAGATTTCACTAGACCCTAAAACCTTTGAGTATTCTGCCGTCCAGTCAGCCAAGCAGCGCGGACAGGTCGTAAGCAGGGAAATCACAGATGACAAGACCTACTATAAGGCAAAGAACATGGAGTTCACACTCATCAAGGGAGAATTGAAGAAACAGAGCAGGACTAACGACTGGTTTGTCGATATCGGGTTCGGAGAAGAAAATCTTGCAGTCTTCCCTGTCAGAGGGCAGTCTCCGAGAGAGACATACGAGCTTGGTGATACTATCCGCTTCTTTGTTGAGAAAGTCGATAAGGGTGAGGAAGAACAGATAAAGGACCCGAAAACCGGAAAGATCAGAAAAAAGAAGAGAGGTGTAAAGATATATCTCTCCCGTTCCTCCAAGGAATTCGTCAAGGCACTCCTTGAAGGCCAGTTGAGAGAAGAGCTTGAGAACGGAAGTGTTGTCATAAAGGCCATCAGCCGTCAGCCGGGCGTCAGGACGAAGGTTGCTGTGGACACAAAGAAGAGTGATTGCGATCCTGTCGGAACAACTGTCGGAAAAGACGGAGTCAAGATCAAGACTGTAATGAATGAGCTTGAAGGCGAAAAGATAGATATCATTCGCTACAATGCAGATCCGATTGTCTTCATTGCCAATGCACTTGTGCCGGCACGTGTTGAAAGAGTTCTGGAAATTGATCCCCAGAGCAAGTATGCTATCGCAATCGTCGACGACAGTCAGCAGGGACTTGCAATCGGGCAAGGTGGTGTAAACGTCAAGCTTGCCAAGGCTCTCTGTGACTGGGTTATTGACGTCAAAACCAAGACGCAGTTCAATGAAATGGATCAGACAATGCTCATACATGAGACAGTCGGTTCTCTCTTTAAGGATGGCGAGCCGGCAGCAGATGGAGATGCTGTCACCGAAGAGCCGATTTCCAATGACAAACTCGGCATCGAGGAAGGTGAGACTCCTATTTCTGACTGTGGCTTTGCACCGTCTCTCGTTGAGAAGCTTCATAACATTGATATATGGTCAATCGAAGAATTCTTCGAGTATTCTAATGATGAGCTGCTCGAAAGAGGCCTGACCCAGGATGAGATAGACACGGTCAGGAGCAATGTCGAGATTGTTACTGAGGATGAGGAAGCAGATACCTTCGAGTGTCCTGTCTGTCATAAGATGGTTCCATCCACTTCCACTGTATGTCCTCATTGCGGTGCTGAATTTGAGTTTGAGTAATAAACAAAGGTAAATATGGCTGAAGAAAAGAACAAAATCAAAGTTAATATCATCAAGAAGGCTAATGTACAGCCGCAGAACAAAGAGAATGAGGAGAAAACTCCCGTCCAGGACGACCAGAACGAAAAGAAGAAAGTTGTCGTGAAGCTGAAAACTCCTCCTAAGGCTGTACCGCGCCCTGTTGTCAAAGTCAAGGAGACTCATGCCCCCTCTGCACCCGTAGAGAACAATAAGCCTGTACAGGGTGGAGAGGCCGCCCCCAGGACAAACACTGCCAATACCCAGCAAAGACGTGAGGTTATTGACGGTAAATCCTTTATGAGTAACGGTTCCCATATTCAGAATACCCGTATTCAGTCTACAATCCACTCCGGTCCTGTGATTATTCATACACAGACTCCGGCAACTCCGGAGGTCAAATCAGACTCTTCGAAGCCGCGTGTACAGGGTGTTGTAGGCGGGAGAAGGGTTGCCGGTAACCAGGTCAGGAACAACAACTACAACAGGGACGGAAAACCTTTTGTAAAAAGAGATTCGTCGCAACAGGGTGCAAGACCTGCGGCTCCCCGTTCATATTCTCCTGACCAGCAGAGACCGTCATTCAACCGCCAGCAAAGACCAGGATTCAACCCGCACTTCAACCAGGGCGGAAGACCCCAGCCGGGGGCAGGTGGTGCACTCGAGCTCAATCAGAAGAATGGTAACAGGAAGACAAATCTCTCCTCACAGTCCAGAAAGAAAGATAAGGACAGCAAGTGGGACAGGGATGAAGAGGTCGACTTTGCATTCGGAAGAAAGAAAAAGGAGGAGGCTAAACTTGCTTCAGTGCCTTCTTCAATCGATATTATGGAGAACATCACAGTTGCAGACCTTGCAAAGAAGATGAATCTCAAGGCTTCAGATATCATCTCAAAACTCTTCAAGATGGGGATGATGGTTACAATCAACCAGCCTCTTGACCATGATACGGCAGAGATTATCGCCTCCGAGTACGGTTGTGCCGTTCATCTTGTTTCCCTCTATGACGAGACAGTCATCGAGACAGAGGAAGACAAAGAGGAAGATCTCGTACCGAGACCGCCTATTGTCACAATCATGGGACATGTTGACCATGGTAAGACGAAGCTTCTTGATGCAATCAGAAGTACAAACGTTGTTGCCGGTGAATACGGCGGAATCACACAGCACATAGGAGCATACAAGGTATCTGTTCCTGATAAGGGTGAAATCGTATTCCTCGATACCCCGGGCCACGCCGCTTTCTCAATGATGAGAGCACGCGGTGCCCAGGTTACAGACATTGTCGTCCTTGTTGTTGCTGCTAATGACGGTGTCATGCCGCAGACCAGGGAGGCTATCGACCATGCAAAGGCTGCAAAGGTTCCTATTATAGTGGCCATCAATAAGTGCGATCTCCCTGAAGCTAATCCTGACAGAGTCAAGCAGCAGCTTTCAGACCTTGGACTTATGCCTGAAGACTGGGGTGGTCAGACTCTCTATTGTGAGATTTCCGCTCTCAAGAAGATCGGCATCGACAACCTTCTTGACACCATACTTCTCCAGGCTGAGATGCTTGAACTCAAGGCTAATCCAAAATGCAGGGCATGCGGAAAGGTGCTTGAAAGCAAGATCGATCCGGGACGCGGTACTGTTGCAACTGTTATTGTAGAGAAGGGTACATTGAAGCAGGGTGACTACTATGTAGCCGGGATTTATTCCGGGCGTGTAAGGGCTATGTTCGATGACAACGGAAGAAAGATCACCGAAGCGGGCCCCTCAACCCCTGTCGAAATCATCGGTCTGTCGAATATTCCGCAGGCAGGTGATCCGTTCCAGGTTACAGAGGACGAGAAGACTGCCCGCAGCATTGCGACAAAGCGTCAGGAACTTGAAAGACTCGGAGAAGGAAGTACAAGAAGCAAGGTCACACTTGAGAACTTCAATGAGAAAATCAAGGAAGGCAACATCACAGACTTCAATGTCGTCATCAAGGGAGATGTACAGGGTTCTGTCGAAGCTCTTACCGGAGTTCTCGAGAAACTTAGTACAGATGAAATCAAACTCAATGTTATCCGTGCTTCGGCCGGTGCAATCATCGAGAGTGATATTACCCTTGCCTCCGCCTCTGACGCAATTGTCATCGGTTTCAACGTCAGGCCGACACCTCGAGCCCAGGCACTTGCCAACGAGGAGAAGGTCGAGATTAAGAAGTACAATATCATCTATGATGTTGTTGATGACATAAAGGCAGCAATGGAAGGCATGCTCAGTCCTGTCACCAGGGATGTCGATATCGGAAAGGTCGAGGTCAGGGACACCTTCAAAGTGCCTAAGGTCGGCGTGATTGCCGGTTGTATGGTCACAGAGGGAAAGGTCAAACGCAACAGCCGTGTAAGAGTTATCAGAGACTCCATACAGCTTAACAAGGACCTTATCAAGATATCTTCTCTCAAGAGATTCAAGGATGATGCAAAGGAAGTCCAGGAAGGTTTCGAATGCGGTATCGGACTCGAGAACTGGCAGGACCTCCAGATTGGCGATATCCTGGAAATTGTTGAAATAGAAGAAGTTAAGAGGACATTAGACTTTAATGAGTGAGTTCAGCCAGCCAAGATTGGAATCCAGGATTATCGAGGGAATATCGTCCTTGATAGTATCTGGTGCCATCAAGAACCATAATCTGAGCACCCTTGTCAGCGTGACCGGGGTGGATCTCAGTCCAGACAACAGCCAGGCAAAGGTCTATATATCATATATAGCAGATAACCAGACTCTTGACCGCTCGGTCCTTGCCCTTAACCAGGCTTCAGCTTTCATACAGGGAAGGATTGGAAAGCTCTTGAGAACAAAGAAAACTCCTGTATTGACTTTCGTTAAGGACAATTCCTACATTGAAGGAGATAAGCTCAACAGGCTGATTGACGAGGTTAACAGAAAGGATGAGTAGTACCTTCAGGATTCTTCTCAGCGACAAAAAGGAGGATATTACATCCTTTTCATCGCTCGGGGAGTTCAAACGGGAATATAAGGGAGAGAAAGTCGGGCATGCCGGGACACTCGACAAGTTTGCCTCGGGGCTGATGATTGTGATGGTGGGGGGAGCAACAAAGCTCAACCCCATCTTCAGTTCATTTTCAAAAAGATATATAGCTACAATAAAGTTCGGAGTTGAGACAGACACCCTCGACAGGGAAGGTGAGGTGGTTGCTGTTTCCTCCCGTATACCTTCAAGGGAGGAAATCGAATCTGTCCTTCCATCTTTTCTCGGCAGGCAGAAGCAGGTTCCGCCTGTCTACTCCGCAATTCATGTCGGCGGAAAGAGAGCATATATTGAAGCCAGAAAGAATAAGTGTGTCGAAATGCCAGAAAGAGATATTGAGATATCATCAATCTCTCTTATTTCATATTCAGGAGACACCCTGGTGATTGATTGCTCTGTCAGCAAGGGTACTTATATTCGCTCTCTTGCCCGTGATATCGCCCATATGCTTGGAACATACGGCCATCTAGTTGCGCTCAGAAGAGTTGAAGTCGGGCCTTTCACACTTGATGACCTCATGCTCACCACAGACGAACTCATAGATAAGACAAACCTCTTCGGCACTATCAACTTCGCTTCAAGCCACAGAAAAGAAATAGAAAATGGAACAATCAAAAGAGAATGGATTACGAAAAGTACCAATCCTGAACGTCCGTTTGCATATATATTCATCGATAATGTTCTTTATGGATATGCAGAAAATACAGACAAAATAAAGGTGATGGCCAGAGTATGAATATTCTCTCCTTTTCGGATTTAGTTGAAAACAAACCTTTCTACAAAAAGGATGCCATCCTTACTGTAGGCGTTTTTGACGGTTTTCATAAGGGACACCAGTCACTTGTGAGGAAGATGGTTGAACTCGGCGGAAAATTTAAGGATGCCGAGAGAATTCTCATCACATTCAATACTAATCCAAAGACGAAAACTCCCAAGAATATCGACACATTACGACTAAGGGAGGAAAATGCAGAGAAATCAGGTGTTAATTCTTTTGTAATCATTGACTTTTCCCTCGATTTCAGTAAAATCTCTGCTTGTGGATTTATAGAAATGCTGTGCACTTGTATGAATCCTGTGGCAATAGTGGTCGGTGAGGATTTCCGGTTCGGCAATCCATCCGAGAGCGCATCTGCCACTGAACTGAAAGGTCTTTTTTGTAAATATGGATTTGACACAGAGGTTCATATAGAGAAATCAATTCTTACTGAGGGTGGAGAGAAAATCTCGTCAACTCTTGTAAGAAGGGTGATAGAGAATGGTGGGGTTGAATGTATTTCATCACTCACCGGCCGGGACTACAGGGTCGACCTGATGCCTATACCTAACAGGATCGAGTCTGATGCTCTGGTTATATGCAAATCTTCTATCCAGCAGCTTCTGCCGCCACCAGGAGTTTACGGAGCCAGATTAGCTTTCTTAGATGGAAGGACAACCAGGTGCAGGGTATACCTTGACGATGATAATTTTGTCCTGTTCGACTTTGACTATTTGGTTAATGGAGAGGAGCTGGAATCAATCTATTTTTTGGAGAAAGAAAATGGTATCAGGTGAACAGAAGAAAGAAATCATCGAGAAGTTCGGCGGCAACACAGCCAACACAGGAGATGCAAAAGTACAGGTAGCTCTCCTCACAGCAAGAATCAATGACCTGCAGGGTCACTTCAAGGCTAACCCCAAGGATCACGCATCCCGCAGAGGGCTCTTGATGCTTGTCGGACAGAGAAGAAGACTTCTTGCCTACATCAAGAACAGAAACATCGATGAATACAGAAGTCTGATTGCAGAACTTGGAATCAGAAAGTAAATATCAAGCCAGAGTCATCTCTGGCT
>CAVHPV010000043.1:0-21705 GCA_963638045.1 Faecalibacterium sp. CAG:74
GTAAAAAAGTCCACATGAGTGTTCTGGCCTCATGTGGTTGTATTGATTTGTATTTGTTTTATTTTCTATGTCGGAGAGGTAATTATGATACCCCCCCCCGTATAATTCCTTATACGTTCGTTATTTATCACTATTCCCATGCTTCAAGACTACCACCGGAGAGGTGGGTTTGCAACCGAAAAAATGCTTCTCAGTCGTCTTTTTCTACAACCTTTGCAAGTCCCCCTTTGCTTGTCTCTCTGTAGAGGGACGGAATGGCTGTTCCTGTCTCCATCATAACTTCAACTACGTCGTCAAAGCTGACCTTGTGTCTGCCGTCACTCATGAGAGCAAAGGAGGCATGGTCGATAGCTCTCATACATGCCATTGCATTACGCTCTATGCATGGTACCTGCACGAGTCCCATGAGGGGATCACATGTCAGCCCCAGGTGATGCTCGAGCCCCATCTCCGCAGCATACTCCACCTGGTGGACGGAACCTCCAAGAAGCTGGGTTGCGGCTGCCCCTGCCATTGCACAGGCAACTCCCACTTCTCCCTGGCATCCCACTTCTGCTCCGCTTATGGATCCGTTGGACTTTACGATATTCCCCACCAGCCCCGCTGTGAGGAGTGCTCTCTGTATTCTTATTTCTGGTATTCTGTATTCCTGCTGGAGGTAATAGAGTACTCCGGGAAGGACTCCGCAGCTTCCGCATGTGGGGGCTGTGACAATCTTTCCGCCCCCCGCATTCTCCTCGCTCACGGCAAGTGCGTATGAAAGGGCACGGGAAGTGTTACCAAGACTCCCGGCAAAATCGATTGACTTTGCATGAGACTGACAGGCTTTCCTCTGGAGTTTGAGGCCACCCGGGAGAACTCCCTCGTTCTCGAGTCCTCTTATTATGGCCTCCTTCATCACAAGCCATACTTCTCCGACATAATCGAGAATCTCTTTTCCTTCATGCTCTACTGCAACCTCCCACATCTGGTAACCCTGATAGTCACAATAATTGAGCATCTTCTCCATGTCCCCGAGGATAAGTTCGGGGTAAACGGTATCATCAGCTTCGCTCTTCTCACCTTCCTTGACTATCTTTCCGCCTCCGACAGAGTAGTAGGTATCGGAGATATCACCAGAGATAAAAGTAAGAGCATTGGGATGGAACGGCTTGAAGACAGAAGGAAACCATACGACATTTGCTTTCACTCCATTGTCTTCCATGACTGTCAGGACTGCCTTGTCTGTAAGGTGTCCCTTTCCTGTCGCTGCCAGGGAGCCGTAAAGCTCTATCCTGACTTCCTTTACTTCAGGATGTTCTTTGATAAATCTTTCTGCCGCACTCCTGGGGCCCATTGTATGGGAGGAGGAAGGACCGTAACCTATTCTGTAGAGTTCTCTTAATGATTCCATACCCTCATTTTAGTCCATAGGGAAAGTGAAAACAATAGTCATGACCACTTCGGCAAAGCCTTATGCTTCACCCAATACTCACCTTCATCTGAAATAACGATTTCAAGCATCAACTCCCTCTCGGTATTGAGGTAGTACCATATACCGGGAAGAAGGGAGAGTGTCATTCCGTCTCCCGTTGTATTGATTGTAAACGAAGAAGAGTGGGAAAAAAGACTCACCCAATACCCGTTGAGAACACCATCCAGAGGTACAGAGTACTTCTTTGATAATGTAATCTCATTCTTTTTAAGTGACCCCCTGTAAAGAAAAGAGAGAAAGTCCTCCCGCTTTATGGCCCCGAGGTCAGGGTTATCATCACGGATAGCTCTGACAGAGAGCTCCCTCACACATTCAGGCATTGTCTCTGCAGCATCTGTCAGCATGGCGGCAAAGTAGCCCCAGGGAGCCTGGACGTAGACTTTTGAGCTCTCTCCGGGTTCCCAGAAGCCCCCAAGCGGGGAGAGATTACCCAGGGGATAGAATGCGAACACTGCAAGCGACATCCCGGAGACCTCAAGTGTTATGGACCTGTCACCTTGAAATATGTACTCTGTTTTGACACTCTCCCCGTCAAAGTATCTTACCTTAAACCACATCTCCTTTCCCGTGACCTGCTCCCATGTAAGGTCAGAATAGAGAGCAACAGTTATTTCTTTTTTAAGTTCTGCCGAACAGGAGGTAAGCAAAGTAACAATGGTAAGTATAAGTATGAATAAAATCCGTCTCATACTTATAAAGCACAATAATCCTGAAAAATGTCATCGTTTCCGGGAAAATTCTTCATTTATCTGAGGGCTTCGATAAGCGTATCTATCTCCCCCTCTGTCATTCCGCCCGCAAGGAGGTAGTTCCTGGCTCCCGAAGAAAGGTCTTCAGGTGTAAGGTTGGAAACAGTATCGGAAGAAGCGATCGTCTTCACCATCTCATCGATGTTGTTCTTCACAATCACATTCCATCTCTTCGTATCTATGTGCGAAAGCCGATAGTAATTTTCATAGCTCTTCATGTAGTCGTCGACGATATCATCATAGCCGGCTCCCATCAGGGCCTCGATGAGAGCAGATACGAAGCCTGCCCTGTCCTTTCCCTCCGTACAGTGAATAAGAAGAGGTGTCTCTATCCCTTTCTCGATAAGTCTCTTTATGCCGAGTGCAAGTTTATCTCTGAAGGAAGAGGATGAGAAATCGACAGACATGCCGACAGCAGTCACATGTCCCGTCTCATAAAGCTCCCTGTAATAAGGGCTGTTGAAAGCCCCGGATGTAATATAAGATGCTATCTCCTCATCTGTATCAGCAAGGTTGAGGATAGTCTTTATCCCGACGGATGCAATGAGAAAATCAGCAAATGAGGCTCTGTTGTACTTGTTGTTGAGAGGAGAGCAGGAGCGGTAGAGCTTACCCGGTCCGATATTGCCTACACTAATCTCCCTGAAGTTTGCATATGCCTCATCGGACGGATAGTCTTCCCTTAATGTCGTATAGCTCAGAGAGTTCAGAACCTCTAATTCAAGTGCCCCGCCCTTCGTGTTGAGGCTGATTGTGACTCTGTCACCAGGAGAGAGGGATGCCACTTCATAAATCTTACCGTAGTTGATGCATACGGCAACTCTGTCGTGTCCGGGATATGCCCTGAGAAGAGCCTCTCCCTTAGCCACATAGTAGCCGTCAAGGAAAGGAATGTTCTCCAGAGTGTATCCATTACTGAATTCAACATCGACAGTGTCTCCAAGTTCATATCCATCAGAAAGGAGCTTATCTATGGTGAGATCAAGGGAAGCGTGTCCGTATTTCTCGAATTCCACGATTATGGCTTTCTCCACAGGAAGAGAAACCGTTTCCTTCAAAGGCTGAGCAAAGACAATGGCAACAGCTAAAAGAAAGAGAATCAGAAGTGATGCCAGTTTTTTCATGGTATCTCTCCCTCCTGAAGAAGCATAAAGGCGGTACATCCGAACTCTGAAAGTTCATTCATGCCAAGAGAATTATAGAATGCCAATAATCCGGGATCCTTATCACATGTAAGCTGGATCTGCCTGACACGGGGGAATCTCTCAAGAAGAGCCATCACTAACGCCGTCCCGATACCTCTTCTTTGATAATTCGGGCGGACCAGGATGTCCTGTATGAAAAGAATGGTGTATCCGTCACCGACAGCCCTGATTATCCCCTCAAGTTCCCCGTCCATGTATGCACCGAGAACAAGAAGAGAGTTATCAAAACCAAGTCGAAGAGCAGCAATATCATCCGTGTAGGCCGACCATCCAACCTCAGAATAGAGCTTGCGGATTTCATCCTCTTTGAAATATGTGTACTCCCTTATCTCCACTCCTCACTTCTCCCTACATGAATACTCTAACCCATCATTTCCGGTTTTGGAAGAAAAGAATAACTTAACTGTATTTTATAAAAATACCGGCTTCTCCTCAACGGAAAGGAAAAACCGGCACGTGGAAATAAGGAAGTCTCAGGCCTTCTGTGTAGTATTCCTAATGATTGTCTTTCTATTCAGGATGACTATCATCATAGCAATGAGAACAGGAATAATCATCACGAACCACATTGTATGGTAGCCGAACTTCTCGACAACAAAACCTGCAACCACTGGCCCGACAAGATTACCCGCATCCTGGCCGATGTAGTTTGTAGTACTCCCGGCACCCCTCTTCTCCTTTGGGACACTCTTCATGCACAGTGTTTGCACGGCAGGCTGACACGCCCCATAACCGAACGCTGAGACAAATGCCGCTATGAGCAGCACAGTAAGAGAGTGAGCACACCCTATGAGGATAAAAGCAAGGGCGAAACAGCACATGGCAGGAACAAGTACCTTCACAGTGCCGTACTTGTCGGACATCTTTCCGACAAGCGGGCGTGAGACAAGGAGAGTAAGTGCATACACAGTGAAGAAAAATCCCGTGTTTCCCTCAATTCCCTGCATCTCCGCATAAATAACCAGGAATGCTGTCACATTGTAATAGGCCATACAAAGGAAGAACATCAAAAGAGCTGGTATGATAGCTTCCGTGGCAATTATTCCCTTCAGTCTGATTGAGAACTTCCCCGTTCTCGTATGATCTGTCCTGAGCATGAATGCCATAACGGCAGCCAGGACCATTATTCCCGAACAGAAAAGGAATGTCAGATGATATCCAACTGTCTTAACCATCCAGAGCCCGACAGACGGACCTATGGACTGACATACAGCCTGGGCCACTGAATAATACCCTATTCCGGTCCCAATGCGGTCGCGCGGAAGCATGTCGGTTGCAAGAGCCAGACAGCATGTAGCAGAAAACGCCTGCCCCGCTCCCTGAATGAGACGGAAAGCAAGAACACTTCCTATAGAGCCTGAAATACTGTACCCGAGGTATGCCAGGGCCATAACAAGAATTGCAATGCCCAGAATCTTCTTTTTATTGAAGGTATCGATTGCCGGTGCCGCAAAGACCTTGAGAAGAAGTGCCGTATAGGCAAAGGAGGATGCAATAAAGCCGACAATCATTGGCGTCCCCCCCAGAGAATACGTGT
The DNA here is from genome assembly GCA_963638045.1 of Faecalibacterium sp. CAG:74. Classification (GTDB taxonomy): domain Bacteria; phylum Spirochaetota; class Spirochaetia; order Sphaerochaetales; family Sphaerochaetaceae; genus Ornithospirochaeta. The sequence continues at coordinate 4,966 of CAVHPV010000043.1, forward strand.
ATTTCGGAATAAGCACATTGGTCATCTGCTGTCCGAAAAACATCATCATATTCACAAGAAAGACACTGACAAATCCCCTGTTCCAGATTTTATCCGGCTCCCGGCGTAGAGATATACTTTCACTCATGACAGTTCCTCCATCCTGCAGCAGGAGACATAATGATTATCTCTTACATTTCTCAATTTCTGCATCTCTTTACATTTCTCCGTCGCATAGAGACAGCGGGATGCAAAGCGGCAGCCCGGAGCAGGGTCAATAGGACTTGTCAATTCCCCATTGAGTACAATCCTCTTCTGACGGTGATGAATATCTGTTGAGGGTATCGCCGAGAGAAGTGCCTGTGTATAAGGGTGAAGAGGATGCTTAAAGAGTTCTTTTGTAGGACTCTTCTCCACAACCTGCCCCAGATACATGACACATATATCATCCGAGATATGACGAACAACAGAAAGGTTATGTGTGACAAAGAGATAAGCAATACCTGTCTTATCCTGAAGATCCATAAGCAGGTTCAAAACCTGGGCCTGGATTGAAACGTCAAGAGCAGAGACAGGCTCATCGCAAACTATGAACTTGGGATGCATGGCAAGGGCTCTGCCGATTCCCACTCTCTGCCGTCTTCCCCCGTCAAGCTCATGGGGATACGAATCGGCATGTCTCTTCTCAATTCCGACCATATCCATCAGGTGTTCAACTTCAGAATCAAGTTCGGCCTTTGAGTACCGGGAAGAAAGCATCAATGGTTCCCTGATTGTTTGAGAGACAGTGAGACGGGGGTTCAGGGACGAATAGGGATCCTGAAAGATAATCTGCATCTCCTCTCTGAGTTGATGGAGTGTCTTCCTGTTCACATGTGTGACATCCTTACCCTCAAAGAGAATCTTCCCGTCCGTACTCTCAAGCAGGTGGATCATTGTTCTTCCGAGCGTGCTTTTCCCGCAACCCGATTCTCCAACCACACCGAGAGTTTTTCCTTCCTCAATGGAAAAAGACACGTCATCCACTGCATGGAGTGTCCCCCTTGAGGTTTTGAAGTATTTTTTCAGATTCTGCAATTCAACCAATGATGACATATCAACACTCCTTCAGACATGCATAGCGGTGTTCTGTGCTACCACATGCATTTCTTAGTTCAGGTTCCACAGAATGGCATCTCTCCGTTGCAAACGGACAACGGGGAGAGAAAGAGCATCCTGATGGCAAATCGGTGGGATCTGGTGGAAGACCGTTGATCGGACTGAGACGATCCACATCCTTTTTTATATCGGGTATGGAATTGAAGAGACCTACAGTGTAAGGATGTAGAGGATGATCAAAAACCTCCTCCTTTGTTCCGTACTCAACAATCCGCCCGGCATAGATAACCGCAACGTAGTCGCAGACCTCAGCAACAACTCCAAGGTCATGCGTAATCATTAAGAGGCTTGTCCTGTACTTTTCCTTAAGTTCGCCGATGAGCTCAAGCACCTGTGCCTGAATCGTCACATCAAGTGCCGTAGTAGGCTCATCAGCAAGAAGCAACTCAGGCTCACATGAAAGAGCCATTGCTATGACAACACGCTGTTTCATTCCTCCTGAGAACTGGTGGGGATACTCGCGTGCACGATCGCTTGAGATTCCGACCATATTAAGCATCTTCTCAGCAATTATTTCTGATTCTTTCTTCGAGACGTTCTGATGAACCCGAATTCCCTCCGCAATCTGGTCCACCACCCGCATAACAGGATTGAGACTCGTCATCGGATCCTGGAAAATCATCGAAATCTGGCCGCCTCTTACCCCTCTCAGCTCTTTTCCACTCATTTCAAGGAGGTTTTTCCCGTGGAAAAGAATTTCTCCTGAACTTACTTTTGACTGTGGGGAAGGCAGAATGCCCAGAATTGCCTTTGCTATGGTTGTTTTTCCCGCCCCGGTCTCCCCGACAAGCCCCAGTGTTTCGCCCTTTTTTATATCCAGGGAGACACCATTCACGGCATGTACAGTCTTCGCTCCGGAACTATACGTCACAGCAAGATCATCAATATGAAGTAAAGCTTCGCTCATAAATACCTCCTCAGTCCTTCAGTCTCGGGTCGAGAGCATCCCTCAAAGCATCACCAACCATGTTAAGGGAAAGAACCGTAATCATAATGAAAAGACCCGGGAATAACACAAGATGCGGATAATCACGGATGTAGTTTCTACCAGCCGAAAGCATTGCCCCCCATTCAGGAGTCGGAGGCTGAACTCCGAGACCTATGAAACTCAACGCGGCCGCGGAGAGAATACAGGCAGCAATTGAAAGGGAAGCCTGCACAAGAATCGGACTGAGGGCATTAGGTATTATGTGGCGTGCGATTATTCTTCTGTCCGAGCAGTCAATCGAAACTGCCGCTTCAACATACTCAAGTCCCTTGATAGACATTATGCTTGCTCTCATGTGACGGGCAAAGACCGGAATACCTGATACCCCGAGAGCTATGACACACTTGTCCAGTCCTGACCCCAGCGCCGCTGATATGACAATAGCAAGGAGGAGTTGCGGGAACGACTGCAGCACATCCATACATCTCATTATGATATTATCAACCTTTCCGCCACAATACCCGGCTATCGAGCCGATGAACATCCCTGCCGCCGCACTGACAATCATTGACAAAAATCCGACTGCAAGAGACCAGCGCGCCCCATAGATTATCCTCGACAGCACGTCACGGCCGAGTTCGTCTGTGCCGAAAGGATGAGCCCATGACGGAGACTGGAACGCTATTGCGGGATTTATCTTCTTGAATGAGTAGGGAGCAATAACCGGAGCAAATACGGCCATAAGCACCAAAATTACCAGAATAGCAAGCCCGATAACGGTAGATTTGTCAGAAAGAAGTCTTTTCACAACAACAGATGAGGCTTTATGTCTTTTCTTTTTATTCTCTTCCATACTTTACTTCCTCTTTCCTCCGGCATATTGTGCCTTGATTCTCGGATCAATTGCCGCATAGAGCAGGTCCACACAGAGCATGATCACACTGAATGTTACAGCACAGAAAATAACTGACCCACGGACAGCAGGATAATCACGATTGTTGATAGCAAGAATCATGTAGTTTCCAATCCCGGGAAGGGAGAAAACCTGCTCTATGACAAGTGTTCCTCCAAGCATCCTACCGAATATGGAACCGACATACGTGACAACCGGTATGAGGGAATTGGGAAGAATGTGCCTCAGGAGAATTTGTCCCTCCCCGAGCCCCTTTGCACGAGCGGTCGTTACGAAATCGGCCCGGAGCACATCCAGGACAGAAGAACGTGATTGTCTTGCCACTCCCGCTATACCGCCAAACGAATTGGAGAGGGCTGGAAGAATATAATAAGCTATTCCTCCGACGCCGAATGCTGGAAGAATCCCCAGCCTCAATGCAAAAAGCAGCACGAGGAGCAGTCCCAGCCAGAAACTTGGCATTGAAACACCTACAAGAGAAATCAGCATCGAAAGCCTGTCGGCAATCGAATTACGGTGCATAGCAGCATAAATCCCGATGGGGAGCCCGATGACAACCGCCAGTACCATACTTATCAGAGAAAGGACCAGAGTCCTCGGGAACCTCTCAAGTAGTTCGTCAATCACAGGTGTGGATGTCTGATAGGAAGTCCCCAAATCAAAATGCAGGAAAGCGTCAGAGAGATATTCTCCCAAACGGACCAGAAACGGTCGGTTAAGCCCCATCTCCTCTCGGGCTACCTCCATTTCCTCCTGGGTAGCAGAACTTCCCAGCATGATGGAAACAGGGTCACCCGGAACAAAATCCATGATGACAAAGATCAGAACAGCCACAAAAAAGATGATAGGTATCATCCAGAGGAGCCGTTTCAAAATATATCTGTACATACGCTTTCCTTTTAAAGACTGCCCGGCACCGGAGTGCCGAAACAGTTTCTTTTTCTTTTATTTTACAAATGTGCAGGCGTTGGTGATCAAATGTCCAAACGGATGACACACAATAGCGGACACTTTGCTGTTCGCAACGCTGTAACTCGACTTGACGTAGAGACCGAGTGCATAGTCCATCTCTCTCTGGTAGGAAGCAAAGGCTTCAACAGTCTCTTTTGAGTGAGTGTTCTTTCCTTTAGCGAGTTCGAGGAGTTCCTGAAGCTTCGGGTCCTTTGCAAAACATGCAGCAGCACCACCGCTCAGGGTCCCTGTCGAGTTAAACTGGAGGTCCCAGGCACCGACGACATAACCACTTGTTCCCATGATGCCGATCATCATGTCGAATTGGTCCGGTTGGTAACGATATTGGCTGAAAAGAGCATTATCATAAGTCAGCACATCAGCCTCAATTCCGACCTCGGAGAGGTAAGCCTGAATCAGCTGAGCAACAACCGGTTGTTCTGCTGTTTGCTCAGTCATAATTCTCAGCTTCAGCTGGCCTTCATTATACCCGGCCTTCTTTAAAAGCTCTTTCGCCTTTTCAGGATTATATGGATAGTCGATCTCATCCCATGCTGCATCATAGTCCGAGCTAGCCCTTGTCCCGGGGGTACCGATTGTGTCTCCCTTTCCTTGAAGAGCTGCAGAGACAATGCCCTCACGGTCGATGGCATAGCTCACTGCCTGGCGAAGAAGCTGGTTAGAAAGTGGAGATTGAGGATCACAGTTAAAATCGAGACAGACTGCTTGTCCACCGTAAGTGCTGTTCACAAGCCATCCGTTCTTCCCTTCTCCCGTGCTGTCCATGAAGCGGTCAATCTCGCTTGATGCAACACTGGTGGCAATGTCTATCGCACCAGTCTCTAGGGCAATGGCCATCTGTGAGGTCTCCTTTATGACATTGTATGTGATCTTATCAACGGGTTGAGCGGATGTGTAAGCTCTCTTCGACTCATCCTTCTGCCAATAGTTCTCATTTTTCACAAGAACAAGGCGGGAACCCGGAACAGACTCAGTCACCATATAAGGTCCTGTGGTCACAGGATGGTTGGCCATCTTGTCAGATGAAGCTTCATACGAAGCTTTCGAAGCAATCGCAACATAACTCAGCATATATTCCAGGTCGCCGAGTCCGTCACCATTGAGGACCATCCTTACACTGTACTCGCCGAGTTCCTCAATGGACTTGAGCCCGCTTGTGACTTTCGGGAATTTACCACATGCAACAGCTTGCTCATAACTCCATACGACATCAGATGCCTTTATCTGATTACCGTTTGTATCATAGATGTAATCATATATCTCGATATCGGTGGTGAAATCATCAACAATAGTTATGTTCTTTGCCATAACCCAGTCCATCTTGTCCCAGGTCTGTCCGAAAGTGTTGAATACTGCAAGAGTCTCCCAAAGGGTATATTTCACATAGCTCCTGCCCTGTGAGTTTCCTCCGAACGGAGAAAGGTCACCATACTCTCCGGGAATACCAACGACAACCTCGTTGGAAGGGGTTGTACTCTTTGCGGTGACAACTTCCTTGGCAGAGGAAGCCGTTTCTGAAGAAGCCTTCTTCGTGCAACTTACAAAAGAGACGGCAAGCAGCGCCACCATCATCCAAATCATCATCTTTTTCATTCGCAACCTCCTAAAGTTGGAAAAAGTCTAAAAAACGCAGGATTGCTTCATCCCAGCAGGCTATTTCATGGGCGTACCCTTCAATCACATCGAATGTTATATTCTCAGCCCCGATCTCCTCTGCAAGCAGTCTGAACCTCTCTACCCTCTTAAGACATCTGTCCTCAGACCCGACGGAAACCAGGATACGTGGAAGATTGCCTCCTTTCACCGCATCAATGAAGCGGTCCCAGGTATTCTCTGGAGAATCGAGGAAGTCCCCGACTGTAGGGTACTTGGCAATCATATTGATTTCCTTGTCGTTATAACATGGCGGATACACTCCGGGAAAACGGGTACCGTCTTTCCCCTCAATACGCCACTCCGGGGATTTCATTGCCCTCACACTTCTCAATGCATCAACATCCCTTGGGGCACTTGAGAAAATCCCTATCCCGTTGAAGAGTTCCGGATGGAGAAAGCCGAACTGCATTGCCCCGGTTCCCCCCATTGAGTACCCTGCAATATAATTGTCTTCGCGTTTAGAAGAAGCGGGAAACCATGAGTAAACCATCGGCATCAATTCATCAAGAAAGAAATCCTGGAAGTTGAAGCCGTTGGCAAATACCGAGTAATTGGAATAATCACTGTTGAGTGCAGAAGGAAGGACAACCATCAGATTACGGTTTTTGACATATCTGGCAAGATTGGTCTCAAGAAGCCAGTCATCCGGGCCGTTAGTTGCACCATGAAGTAACCAGAGAACCTTCATCTTCCCGTTCATCCCCTTCTTCATTGTCTCTGAGTAATCGGGAAGCAATATCCTCACTGTTGTGGGACATCCGAGCTCAGCACTTTTCATATTAATGGTAAGTAAAGCCATATAATCTCCAAATGGTATCTAACTAAAAGACCTTTTAGATACCTTTATTCGTAGTATAGATACCTTTTCCAGCAAGTCAAGGATTATTTTTTGCTTAAAAACAAGAACATTTCAGTTATCTTTATTAGATAAGGTATTTTTTTTGGTTTGCTTTTTAAACAAACAAACCCTATACTTTGCTTATGAACGACTTTACTCCGAAATACCTTGCAGTATATGAGGCTGTTAAAATAGATATCGAGAACGGGAACCTTCTTCCAGGGACTTTTCTTCCACCGGAAAAACAGTTGATGGAGATGTATTCCTGCAGCAGGACAACAGTCCGCAGGGCAATGCAAAGACTACAAGATGAAGATTATGTTGAAATCCGCCAGGGACGTGGTACCCGTGTTTCTCTGAAAGATGCAAAGGAGGTCTCTTTCGGTCTCCAGAAATCACACCTATTCAGAGAAGTCACAATAGGGAGCAGATTCCTCGTCAATAACCCGAAGACCCAATCGCAGAGTGCTGTTATTGATACTATCAAAGCTCCAGAGCATATTGCTATGGCGCTCCACATCTCCACGGGAGACAATGTCTACAGGTTGCAAAGGGTAAAACTTGTCAATGAAATGGTTTTCGGTTATGTCGTGAGTTATATCCCTACCAGCTATTGTCCCGATCTAATCAGATACAACGGACAGATCACCAACCTCTATTCAGCATTGAATAAATACTATGATATTTCAATCAATACCGGCGAAGAGCAGATCAGTGCCATGAATGCTGGCTTTGTTGAATCAAAGATCCTCGACGTAAAAATCGGAAGCCCCCTGATTTTCTCCTCACGCACAGCCAAAGGGGAGAAGGAACAAATAGTGGAATATTCAGAGAGTATTTTCAACCCATCCCTCTACAACATGATTATTTCAATGGAAGATCTGATGGATAGCGAGAATTGATAAGAAAACGGCCATATTCCAGGCCGTTCCATTCTCTTTGTAAAATGTGTTATCTGAGCTTCTTCAGCTGCTTACGTGCAATCTTGACTTCTTTGTCGAGCTCATCAAGTGCACCTTCGAGAGCCTGTGTAAGATAGTCTCCTGCTGCAATGGCAATCTTTACTGCATTTGCAGCGGCGACAATTGCATCCTCGACATCCTGCCCCATACCGAGAACCTTGAGATCCCCGTTTCCTTCCTCATCAAGAAGAATGAGATCAGGTATCCCGTTTCCATCTGTATCGCTGATATAGAGGTTGAATTCCCCGTCGCCTGTGAGGTCGACAGCAATTGTGTCTATGTCTCCGTTGCCGGTGGTATCCATGATAGCCACATCCGGTTCTTTGTCTCCGTCGACATCAATAAGGATCTCATTCCTTCCGCCACGTACGAGAGTCTTATGCCAGTCCCTGTCCAGCTTCATCTTCATTTTAAGTTTTCTTAAAGTTCCCACTGTTCGCCTTCCTTTATAGGGTTAATCCTATCTTTTTCTTTCAGTATAAAGTGTTAGCAAGACAATTGGGATATACAACATTGTGGGCATATGTTCAATTTTGAACAAAATACAAGATTGGGTCCTTGATTTCTCCTGTTTTTGCCAACTTAGGAAACAAAATTCCGCCAAGTTAGAAAATAAAAACGCGCCAAGTTAGGAAATGAAAATTGACCAATTGAGGAAACAGAAGTATTCTTAGCACATCATGAAAGAATATAGGAAAAGGATAGCGGATGAGATATTGCAGAAAAAACTCCAAAGTAAAGGAGCTGTTCTCATCCAGGGCCCCAAGTGGTGTGGCAAGACAACCACAGCAGAACAGGCTGCTCAAAGCTGTCTCTACATAAATGATCCAAAGCAAATCAGCAAGAACAGGATACTGGCTGACATGGACCCGGAAAAGCTTCTGAATGGAAAGAATCCCAGGCTTATCGACGAATGGCAGCTTACACCGAAACTATGGGATGCCATTCGTTTTGTAGTGGACAGAAGGCAACAGTTCGGATTATTCATCCTTACGGGTTCCGCTGTTCCCGCAGATAACAGTGAGATTCACCACACTGGTACCGGACGCTTCAGCTGGATGAAGATGAGGCCGATGAGCCTCTATGAGTCGGGGGAGTCAACAGGGGATGTCAGCCTGACAGATCTCTTCACATCTCCAGATGGTTATATAGAGGGAACAGCATCTCTATCTCTTGATGATATTGCTTTCCTTATCTCAAGAGGAGGATGGCCGATGGCTATCGGCAAATCTGAAGAGATAGCATTAAGCCAAGGCATTGACTACTATGATGCGGTCGTGAATGAGGATATCTCCCGCGTTGACGGAGTAAAAAGGGATGCAGAATTCACAAAACGCTTGATGCGGTCATATGCAAGAAACCAGGCCTCCCAGGCAACCGTTGAAACTATCATTGCTGACCTTGATAAAAATGAGGACAAGAGCATGTGTGCCAAGACAACCACAAGCTACATAAATGCCCTTAAAAAGATATTTGTCATCGAGGATATGGTGGCCTGGAACCCGAATCTAAGGTCAAAGACAGCCATAAGAACTTCCGATACACGTTATTTTGTAGACCCATCCATCGCTGTGGCATCTCTTGGAATCGGGCCGGGAGATCTGATTGAGGATCTTGAGACAATGGGACTCCTGTTTGAAACTTTAGCCGTCAGAGATCTCAGGGTATATGCTGATGCACTCGATGCCACTGTATATCATTACAGAGACAAGAGGGAGCTGGAATGTGATGCGGTGATACACCTCAGAAACGGCAAATATGGTCTCATAGAGATAAAACTCGGAGGAGATCACCTGATAGAAGAAGGAGCCTCATCGCTGAAGGAACTGAGAGACAGAATAGACACATCAAAGATGAGAGAGCCTTCATTTCTCATGGTGCTGACTGCCATCGGCGATATGGCTTACCGTCGTCCCGACGGGGTTATTATCGTCCCGATAGGAGCTCTCAGGAACTAACCTTTCTCTTCTCAAGAAGACTCTTTCTGAAGCCGAGAAGGACAGACTGCACTTCCTCACTTCTGTAGTCACTGTAGGTCCACTGGAAGGACTGGAAGCCGTGATTCTGATAGATAAGAGTAACCTCAGCAAAGAGTCTGGAGCCTATTGCTATACGGTGGGAGCGGTTCTTTGTCGTGGCAAGTATTACGTTGGCCGTGCTGAGTGTCCCCGGGTCAAGGTTGATCTTCCTCTTTCCGTCTTCCTCCCACTCTTTCTCGATCCTGTTTGTAAATAGCTTTGCATCCCTGAGAGAATCAGGGGAGACAAGGCTTTTAAAGGAGATGAAAAATCTCTCAATATTCTCCCCCATCTCAGAATTGTAATAATCTGTGAAGGCAAAAGGAATTGATGGAGACACACTCTCAATCGGCCCGAACTTCTCCTCGAGCTTACTCCTCAGTTCTTTTGGGAATCCCTTTGTTGAGAGGACCCCCATGAACAACAACACTTTCTCGTACTCTTTCTCTTCCATCAATTTAACCCATTCTCATAGACACCAAGTACCCTGAAGGATGCTGTGGCTGCCTTTATCTCATCACATATCTCACCGAAGCGTGAATAGTCCGGGATAAGGACATCAACATAGAATGTGTACTCCCACGGCTTCCCCTGAATGGGTCTACTTTCAAGCTTCTGCATGTTGAGACCATTCCGGTAGAAGACCTCAAGAACCTTCATAAGAGATCCCGGCTCATCGGAGACGCTGAAAAGTATGGAAGCCTTCTCTCTCTTCCTGTCACTCATGGCAAAAGCGGCATTCTCCTCACGCGTCAGGACATAGAAGCGTGTGTAGTTGCTGGGATTCGTCTCTATTGATTGATGAATGATTGACATACCGTTATAAAGGGCTGCGGGAGCACCGGCAATAGCAGCATTGGACCTGTCTCGGGAAGCCTTGACGAATGCTACAGCCCCGGCAGTATCGAAGAATGGGATTATCTCAGCATCGGGGAAATGAGACTCCAGGAATTCCTTGCATTGGCTGAGTGCCTGGGGATGAGAGTAAATTCTTTTAATCTCCTCTTCCTTCACGCCAGGGAAACCTATGAGATTGTGCACAACCCTCACCTGGGTCTCACCCACTACCGTAAGTTCGGAATGAATCTTTATGAGATCCAGTGGATCATAGACAGCTCCGCCGAGAGCATTCTCAATCGGAATTACGGCAAAAGTTGCCGTGCTGTCGCTGACAGCATCAAAAGTATCTTTGAATGAATGGCATGGAAGAACATGGACATCCTGTGGGAAGAATCTTCTTGCAGCAAGCTCAGAGAAAGCTCCCCTCTCTCCCTGGAAAGCAACAACCGGCTCTGAAAGAGCAGCAGCATTCTCCTTTGTTGCAGAAACATCCGTAATGGATGACGGAATATGACGCGGAATCTTCTCAAGGGTCTTACCGATAACAGGAGCTATCGCCTGGATATCTCTCATGAGCTTTTCAAACTGTTCCGGATAGAGCGACTGCGGACCGTCCGAAAGAGCCTTCTCAGGATTATTGTGAACTTCCACCTCTATTCCGGATGCTCCGGAGACGAGGAGAGCAAGACTCATCGGTGATACCATATCTCTGATTCCCGTTGCGTGTGACGGATCCCCGATTACAGGAAGATGACTGAGCTTGTGAACAAGCGGGATAGCAGAGCAGTCAAGGGTATTTCTTGTCATATGCTCGAAGGTTCTTATGCCTCTTTCGCAGAGGATGACCTTGTCGGTACCTGATGCCATAAGGTACTCGGCAGCCATCAGCCACTCCTCAACTGTAGCGGCAAGTCCTCTCTTCAGAAGAACCGGCATACCCTTCTTTCCAACAGCCTTCAGAAGCTCGAAGTTCTGCATGTTCCTTGCACCGATTTGCATGATATCGACATAGGAGGCCATTAGATCCACATCAAGGGGCGACACGATTTCCGACACAACCGGCATATCGAATTCATCTCCGGCTTTTCTCAGGAGTTTCAACCCCTCCTCTCCCAAGCCCTGGAAAGAATAAGGTGATGTACGAGGTTTGAATGCCCCTCCACGGAGGACGACGGCACCTGCCTCCCTGACACGCTCTGCAATCGCCATGATCTGGTCATAGGACTCAATGGCACACGGCCCCGCCATGACGCTTATCCTGTTACCGCCGATTGTGACACCTTTGACGGTAACAAGAGTGTCCTCCTTCCTGAGTTCCCTGGAAGCCAGCTTGTATGGTTTGGAGATCGGAACGACGGAACTCACCCCGTCCAGTATCTCAACTGTCCTCGGATCTATATGGTTCGTCCCGACCGCTCCGAGTACCGTCTCATTCTCTCCCACTATTTCCCTGACAATGAATCCCCTTTGTTTAAGGAAATCCACGACTTTATCTTTTTCCTGTAAGGTAATACCCTTCTTAAGTACAACAACCATAGAAGTGATGATAGCTTTTTAAGATAAAGAGGACAATCGGAGATATGCTGGATGAAAAGGAAGTGGAGACCCTCTTCTGGTCTTTCACAGAGAAACTTGATGATATGGGATTCCCAATCCCGGCAGTCGGGGTGATAGCCGCAGAAAACCCCTCTCCCTACAGGGTTCTCATGAGTACGATAATATCCCTTCGGACACAGGATAAGGTAACCTATGAAGCATCTGAGAGACTTCTCCACACAGCTCCCACTGTCGATCTCTTATACACCTTAAGTGAAGAGAGGATAAGAGAGCTCATCAAACCATGCGGTTTTTATATAAGGAAAGCCGGAGAGATCAGAAGAATAGCACAGATAATCGTCGAAGAATACGGCTCTGTCATACCGGAAGAGAAGGAAAAGCTCCTTGCACTCCCGGGAGTCGGGACAAAGACAGCAAATCTTGTCCTGAATCTCAGCTTCAATAGAGATGCCATATGTGTCGACTGTCATGTACATGAAATATCGACAAGGCTGGGTTGGACGAACGAGAAGACCCCGGAGGAGACAGAGAAGGCATTGGAGAAGATTCTCCCCTCCCGCTTCTGGATAGAAATAAACGAACTCTTTGTACGCTACGGCCAGGCCGTGTGCACTCCCGTTTCCCCAAAGTGCTCTCTCTGCCCGCATGATGGAAAGTGTCCGAAGAAAGGAGTGGAAAGAACAAGATGATAAAGCTTATTGCATTTCTTGGTAATCCTGGAAAGGAATACGAGAAGACAAGACATAATGCAGGATTCCTCCTCTCAGATGATATCTACACTAAAGTGAACTGGCAGAGCAAGTTCCATTCTTTCTACTTCCAGGATGGCGAGAGAAAGATTCTGAAGCCCATAACTTACATGAATCTCTCCGGGACATCAGTCAGTGAGGCCGCCACCTTCTTCAAGATCAGAAGTGATGAGATCCTCGTCATCCATGATGACATGGACCTCCCCGTCGGGGAAGCAAGACTCCAGAAGGGAGGCGGAACAAAAGGCCACAACGGCCTTAAGAATATCCGGGACAGAATAGGGAGCTCTGACTTCTGGCGCTTGAGAATCGGGATAGGAAAACCAGCACACAATGACACGAAGCTCTATGTGACAAGCCCCTTCACAAAAAACGAGCTTATAACCCTCTCCTCTCTCTTCAGTCTTATAAGATCAGAGTGGCCGTTAAAAGATATAGAAAAGACATGGAAAGTGTGATCAGGAGCTTAGAAAAAACTCAGGCCGAAGATTCGTCTTCAACCCGAGCCCAAAATGGAGAATAATCACTTATGCTTTAATCCAGAGATGGGGAATACCTTCTTCCACCATCATGGATTTTTATGAAAAGTCACTGAGGCCCTCAATTGCATACACTCTGACAGGACAGCTGTCGAGTCCCTTTATATACATCGGAGCAAATGAGATGAAGAATGTGTCACTCTTGAGTTCATCAAGGTTCTTCAATACCTCAAGGAAGGTAATATCTTTCGCCATACAAATATCATGGAACGGTTTGACATCCTCGTTGCTGCTCTCAATTGAAACGCCGTCACCGAATCCCACGCACTTTACGCCGTGGCTGACACACCACTCTGCGGTGTCCCCGTTGACGAAGAGCCTCTTGTCATTCGGGCCGTTGGTCTCAGGTGTGAACGGAGGGAGTTTGTGGTTTGAGTCGATGATGATAACATCGCCTATTCTGATTTTCTTACCGAAAGCTCTCTCAAGATCATTTCCTGTGATGTGGCTGTTTGGAGCAAGATCAGTAAATTCATAGTAGAGAGCCCTTCCCATGAATGATGTGATGGGTAGTGCAGCAACATCCTTCCCGTCATCAAAATGATGATACGGACACTCACAATGTGTTCCGAGATGTGTCATGATATCAACATTGGTGTGGTAGTCGGGGATAGGCCCGCCTGTGTTGAATCTGTCCAGCTTGCACCTTCTTGTCTCTGTGGCAGGGTCAACAAGCTTCGTAAGGTCGACAACTCTCAATCCGTTAAGGTTATAAACGCTCATTCTGTGCTCTCCTTTGCAATCGGTATCATTTTTAGACCAATAAATAAATATCACTGATTCCTAGAGAAATCAACAATAAAATACAGCCTGAGTATGTTTTTCTCTAAATATTTTGAAATCCATTGCAATACATTTTGAAATTTTTTGTTAACCCTTAGAAATTATGCTTGCACGCCCGATTGTGACGTGTATAATCATTCTCATAAAAATTTGAATTCGATTGCAAAAATTATTGAAATTTCCATTTGAATTTATATTTGGAGGCTACTTTGAAAATAATTGTTCTGGGTGCAGGAGCAATGGGTTCCCTGATTGGAGGTTACCTCTCCAGGCACAATGACGTATGGCTTGTTGACGTAAACAAACAGATTGTTGACATCATCAACACTAACGGTGTCACCGTCAGGGAAAAAGACGGGACAGAAAATGTATTCCACCCTCATGCCTGTGTTGACTGTTCTTCCATTGGTCAGGCCGACCTAGTTATTGTTTTTGTAAAATCAATGTTTACAGTTTCAGCTCTGGAAACCAACAAATCAATAATCGGAAAGGACACTTATATAATGACACTTCAGAATGGAGCCGGACATGAAAGCAAACTCCTGCTCTTTACTGACAGGGATCATGTCATTATCGGCTCAACCCAGCATAACAGTTCCATTCTGGCCCCGGGACACATCAGCCACGGAGGAGAAGGAATAACATCAATAGGGCTTCTTAACGGCAATAAAGAGAAAATCGCACCATTTGTAACAACATTCAATAGCTGCAGCCTCAATTGTATTACAACAGATAATATACAGCATCAGATTTGGCACAAGCTCTTCACAAACACTGCAGCAAGCTCACTTACGGCAATTTACGGGGTTCCCCTTGGTGCTATAGTTACAAATAAAAGTTACAACGAGAAAATGCACATCCTTGCAAAGGAAGCGGTTAGTGTTGCAAACGCTCTCGGCCTCGATTTTGATTACTTCGATATTGCCCGTGAAATTGAGACAGTATGCCGAAATGCCCCTGACGGCTACACATCCATCTATTCAGATATCAAGAGCGGAAGAAAGACAGAGGTTGACACAATCAGTGGCTCAGTTGTCGAAGCAGCCAAGGAACTAGGGCTCCCCGTCCCATGTCATGAGTGGGTGGTATCAACAATCCACTCTATGGAAAAAACAGGAGCATAAGGAGACATGGACGCTCCAGAAGAAAAGGACATATTGCAGGTAAAAACCAATTAAAATAGAATCTGAAATATCTATAGAGGAAAGAGCAGACAGTGGCTGAGAAAAAAGAAACAGTAGAAAAGAAGCAGGACCCGACAATTTATGAAATAGCAAAAATCGCGGGAGTTTCCGCCTCAACAGTTTCAAGGGTTATAAACAATTATCCATATGTCAGGAAAGAGACAAGAGCAAAAATACTGAAAGTGCTTTCTGAAAGAAACTATATCCAAAATGATACAGCAAGAAGTCTTGTAACCCGTGCTTCGAAAATGGTCGGAATATTGATTGCCGACATAAGAACAACTCATCATACCGACGGGGTCTACTATATAGAACAGGAACTGTCCAAAAATGGATATACTTCCATAATCTACAACACAGGTTCTGATCCCGAAGTACAGGCTAAATATATCCAGACTCTAAGCCAGCGGCGTGTAGATGCCGTCGTATTGATGGGCTCGATATACCAGAATGACAATGTGCAAAATGCAATTATGATATACCTTCCAAATACTCCGGTAACAATCTGCAACGGCTTCATGGAGGGAGCAAATATCTATGGCGTTGTCTCTGACGAAAAAAATGGAGTTATTGAAGCTGTTAAACTTCTCCTGAAAAAAGGAAGGAAACACTTTGCTTTCATTACAAATCATTATACTCCAAGCAATCTTGAGAAAGTGGAAGGCTTCAGGGCCGGACTTAAGCTTTGTTCCGGGGACGATATCTCAGGAGAAGAAATTGTCGCAGGAGATGAAGTCTCGGACATAATGAATGCAACTGAAAAGCTGGTGAAACGCTCTCCCGGGATTGATGCAATCATCTATGCAGACGACTATGTTGCCCTTGTGGGGCTGCATGCACTTGTCGAAATGGGGGTCAGCATTCCTGGGAAAATAGCTGTCATAGGCCTTAATAACTCCCGTTATGCTGAAATCAGTAATCCCCCTCTTACTAGTATTGACAACATGCTTCATGATACCAGCTTGATTGCTGTCAGAAATCTCCTGGAAGTCATGCGTGGAGGACGTGTCAACCATCGCATTTCCATTGGGTCTGTCATTGTGGAGAGGAGCACAACCTAGTATAGACTTACTCTGCCCTTTTCTCTCTGATCATGGTCGTTTGGTCACTGGAAGACACAGAAGAGACATATAAAGTGGGATTAGAAGCTACCGTCAGGCGTTCTCTATATATAGACCGGGGAATACAAATGGCTGAAAATTGAATCTTCACATCCAGATACAGAATAGACGCTGTTAAGTTTTTTCACAGAGAGATTTCCTCTTGAAGTGGAGACAGAGATTCTCCCATGGTGAGAAACACTGTCAGAATATGAGGAAAGGCCATCATATGACCGCTTACCTTTGTCTGGATTGAACTTCACAGCTGTGTCCTCCGGAAAGGAGAAGATAATAGCTGCTGCAAGGCAGAAAACAGATACAACAATCCTTTTGAGAATATCACATCATTCTCCTGTATCTTACAAAAGCAATCTTCTGATCCTATTGTACATCGTCCTCCCCTGAAGTCCAGCATCCGGGAAGCCGGAGCAAAGCACTGAGACAAGTACTTTGGAGCAAACAGCCAGAACATATATGTGACATACAAGTCCACTTGCCACCTTATTTTTCCGGCAATATAATTACTCAAAGGAGCATACTTGGCATGGGAAGATTTGTTAATCC
>CAVHPV010000044.1:0-20829 GCA_963638045.1 Faecalibacterium sp. CAG:74
TAAAAAAGTCCACATGAGTGTTCTGGCCTCATGTGGTTGTATTGATTTGTATTTGTTTTATTTTCTATGTCGGAGAGGTAATTATGATACCCCCCCCGTATAATTATCTATATTGTATAACTTTACTTCATTCCCCATATTTACGATTCTAGTGTCTTTGATTTGGGGATGCAACAAAAATCTCATCTTTCCCAAGAAAAGGAATTAGGCAATAATATTGGCATGAAAATTCTTATTGCATCAGATATACACGGCTCTGAGTACAGAGCTAAGCAGATTTATGACATCTGGAAGAATGGTAATTATGATAAAGTCATCCTCCTCGGTGATTTATTATATCATGGGCCGAGAAATGACCTTCCTGAATTTTATAGGCCCAAGGGGGTAATTCCACTCCTCTCCGAAATGAAGGATTATATTATTGCTGTCAGGGGTAACTGTGACGCTGAAGTTGACCAGATGGTGCTTCCCTTCCCTATCATGGATGACTCGAAGGCATTGGTTCTCAATGGAAAGAAAGTTTTTCTGATGCATGGTCACCACGATCTTGATTATACAGATGCTGAAATTGTGATGAGCGGCCACACTCATATCCCGGTCCTTGAAAAGAAGAATGGTGTTCTCTTCCTCAACCCGGGCTCCACAACAATTCCCAAGAACGGAAGTGAGCCGAGCTTTGCTATCTGGGATGGTGACAGGATCTCGATCATATCCCTAGACAACGGAAACGTAGTCAAGACATGGGAAGGATAAGGTTACTGTAACCTTCCCGTCATTTTCTGCAATGTCGACCGAGCCGTTATGGAGTTCCATAATCTGGTAGACAATACTGAGTCCGAGGCCGGAGCCACCTGATGTGCGGGACTGGTCTCCCCTGCTCCAAGGCTCGAAGAAAAGAGGAAGAGGCTGCGGGAGAGCGCCGTCATTGGAGATTTCCACAATGAGGTTATTATCTTCCTCCCTTGTCTGGACGACAGGAGGATTATCTGAATTGCGGTATTCAAGAGCATTTTGCATGACTTCTTCAAGTGCCCTGACAAGAAGCGCATCATCTGCATAGACAATAGTGTCCTCCGGGAAGACGGGGGCAATATTGCCGGAAACTTTGCACATTGCCGTGTCGATCTCATCCTTGAGAACAAGCTCCCTCTTCTCACATTTTGCATCAGGGGAAAGAAGATAAGAGTAGTAT
This sequence comes from Faecalibacterium sp. CAG:74, assembly GCA_963638045.1. Lineage (GTDB taxonomy): Bacteria > Spirochaetota > Spirochaetia > Sphaerochaetales > Sphaerochaetaceae > Ornithospirochaeta. Next base: position 1,193 of record CAVHPV010000044.1, read on the forward strand.
GACACACTGGCGATTCTTTCCTTGAGTGTATCATTCTCCTTCTTCAATGTTTCAACCAGCTCCATCGATAATGGAAAAAGGCCGTCCGTTACCCCCTCTAGTATCATATTCATACTTGTGACAGGAGTATTTAGGTCATGGGAAATGTTGCGTATCCACTCTTTACGGGATGCAGAATGACGCCTGAGATCCCGTCCGAGGGCTTCGATGGATGCACCTATCTGGTTGTACTCCGTTATCTTCGTATCGGGGAGAGTGACATCAAAATGTCCGGATGAGAGCATATTGAGGGCTTTCTCTATGTTTTTGACATGCTTCTCAGTACTGCGGGAGACAAAGTAGGCAAGAACAAACCCGACCAAAAGGATAAGCGGGATTGTGTAGGCAAGAACCTTATAGACTTCCTGCAATATGAACTTCGTCGGAGTGTAGTAGTCAACAGAATAGACTAGCACATCAAGATATGCAGAAAGATTTCCATTGATATAAACAGCAATCGTTCCTGCTATATCACCCTTCTTGATGGATGTCGGGTAAGCGACAGTCACCTTGCTCTTATCTTTGGTTTCGGAGAATGTGACACTCTCTATCTCTGTTCCGAGAAGGGATGCCATGTTCACATCCAGTTCATATTCAGGAGCCGGAAGCTCATAGAGTGCAGTGCGGGTCAGAGAAGTTGAGCCGGAGCCACTTGTACCCGCATCCTCGATATAAGAGAAGTTGTTATCGACATAGCTGGCAAGCTGCGGGATGAAGGAGCCGTTCCCGGACTGCCCGAATGTCAACATCTGGGCCCCGCTGGCACTTCTCAGGACAAAACCGCTTATTCTCTCAGATACGTTGGAGAACACATAGTCATATATGTTGTCAGCATCCGTAACATCTGCATTGTCGAGGGACTTCTTCACATTGGATGCGAACTCGTCAAAGACCTGGCTGGACCATGTATAAATCAATCTCTTTGAGAAGACAGTTATACATGCCACTTGCAATAGAGTTATTGCAATAAGAATCAGGGCGATTGCAAAGAAAAGTCTTGCCAGCTGTCTATGCATTAAGCCTTCTTTCCCGAGAATCTGTAGCCGTAGCCACGGACTGTGTCAATCCAGTTACCGGGACGCAATTTCGTTCTTATGTTCTTTATATGAGTGTCGACGACACGTTCATAGCTCTCGAAAGAGTAATCAAAACACTCCTCAAGTATCTGAGCCCTTGTAATCAGATTGGGCTCATTCGACACAAGGTAGAGCACTATCCTCCACTCTGCAGCAGTAAGATTAATCGGAACATCATTAACTCTTATTTCATGAATGTCCTCATCTATGTAGAGAGTATTCTCTCCATCTACATAGCTGTATTTGTTTTTGGAAATGCTTGAACCCTCATCAAGTCTTCTGAAAAGTGCCTGTATACGGAGGACAAGCTCCTTGGGGCTGAAAGGCTTTGTTATGTAGTCGTCAGCACCGAGTTCAAAACCAAGAATCCTGTCACTCTCATCCACCCTGGCAGTCAGAAAGATAACAGGAAGATGATCGTTCTTCTCCTTCATCTCCTTAACAAAGGCAAATCCGTCTCCATCGGGGAGCATGACATCCTGAATAAGAAGATCTGGCATCTTTTTCTGAAAGGCAGTTCTTGCATCAGCAATTGACTTGAAGCCCTCTGCTTCATACCCGGAGAGGGACAGATATTGAACAACACCGTTTCTTATAACTTCATGGTCTTCTACTACATATATAAGCTTCATGGAATTATTGTCAGCATGAAATAATTAAGTTGCAAGTTTTTAATCAGGAAATATACATAATCTACAAGTTTGTTCACCTTTCCCTCGACAAGGTCACATATTTCTGGTCCGGATGTTTCGGTGAATCAGGGAATGTCATGATGATTTTCCGATTTTCAACAAGCTCCTTAACATACTTTGCGGCCGTCTTACGGTTTCTGATCCAAGTTGCAGCTGAATTTCCTTCAGTGTCCTGGGGAGAGAACAGAAAGCAAGAATGCTTCTGATGATTTCAGCTTGTCCGTTAGCTTGTCCAGTCAACTGAAATTTCACAGTAATTCAATTTTACTGCTGTTTTGATGATTTTATCCAAGAAGTGAGGTCACCTCTTCAAAGAGGCTCTTCTCGCTTCCCCGGGAGAAGAGGAAACTTCTTATGCCGAGTCTCTCTGCTGCCTCTGTGTTACACTTCCTGTCATCTATGAAGAAAGCCCTCTCGGCCTTGATATTCTCCTTCTCAAGGATAAAGCGAAAGAAGGAGAGAGATGGCTTTGTAATATGCATATCGTGCGAGAAATATGCTCTGTCGAAATATGAGAGCGGATGCTCTGGGAGTGTGGCTATCACATCAACATGGGGACGGAAGGTATTAGAACCAATCACAGCTCTCGCTCCCTTCTCCCTTATTCTCTCTATAACAGGAAGAATGGCGGTATTTGTGTACGGGTGGTAGATTTTCGAGAAGAGATTGCCCTCCACGTGAATGCCGAATTCACTCTCAAGGTGTCTCATGTAGTCGAGGGTGTCCATATAACCTTCCATCAAAGGATAATCATATTTGTCATAGTCTTTCTGGAGAACATCCGGCTCTACGCTTGTATGCTTTGCTATCTCTGGAATGTTCTCTCCGTTGAAAATGAGGACATCCCCCATATCGAAGATGAAGAGCTCAATTTTCATTATCTTCCTCCTTGTGCTTTCTGACCATCCTCCTGTACAGAATGATACCTGTCAAAGAGAAAACAACAATCATTATTGCAACAATGATTGCTATCATGTAGCTCTGTTTTCCCATTGCAGAGCCACCTATGCTGCTGATCCATGCAGCCGGGATACGCGCAAAAACTGCTATCAGGAAGAAAATCCAGAAAGGCATGTCCGTCAAGCCGCAGAAAAAGCACAAAAGATCCTTAGGAGTCCCGGGAATAAGAAAGAGCAATAGAATAATGAGATCACGTTTGCTGTTTGTCTTCAAAAACCACAACTCCTCTATCTTGTCCCGGGAGAAGAAAACTTCAAGGAGTTTTATTCCGAACTTTCTTACAAGAAAAAAGACGGCAACGGACCCCATGCCCAGACCGATTGTACTGAGAACGGTAGCCTCCAGGTGCCCGAAGGCATAACCACCCGCCACCTCTATCGGGCCACCGGGTATTATTGCAACAAGAACTTGCAAAAAGCAGATTCCCACATAGCCGAGTTTTCCCCAGACTCCCATACCGTCTATCCAGGACCTGAATTCTTCCGGTTTTCTCGCTGTCTTTACTATCGGTATACCGATGAAGACCAGTGCACAGAGGGAGAAGATGACAAATATAGCTATACTGGCTATGCCAAGTATCTTCTGCTGCCTCGCGGAAAGTTCCCTCTTCATCAGAGTATTCTACCTTCCCCGGTAGGGAGAATATCACCTTTTATGGAAGCTATCTTACCGTTTATTATGACAAGATCTATTCCCTCGTTGGTGTTGTCGTCATTGCATTTCAGCCTGTCAAGGTCAAAGACAGTTATATCCGCCCTATATCCCTCATCAAGGATTCCCCTGTCCGGTATACCGAAGCGTGATGCTGTCTCCCCGGTCATCCTTCTCACAGCTTCCTCAAGAGGAAGGAGTTTCTTGTCCCTAACATAATGAGAGAGGAACTCCACAGTAGAATGGTAAGACCTCGGGTGCGGGACGGGAGAGGAATAGAGACTGTCGGTTCCGAAACACATCAAAGGATGAACCATAATCTTCTCTAGACTCTCCTGACTCTCTGTCGTGTCTGTCATGACCGCCAGTCCCGTTTCATCCTCAAGAACATCGAAGAGTGCATCAAGAGGATCGGAGAGGTTTTTCTCCCGTGCTATCTCATTCAGACTCATCCCGTTGTACTGGGGACTCGAGGAGAGGAAGAGCGCCCTTATCTCATCGGGTCCTACAAGCGGGTAGATACTGTCCCATGTCTTATCGTGAAGGATTTCATTCTTTATCTCCTCCCTTTCGTTCGGAAGAGAAAGAGCCATTCTCTGTTCGAGCCTCGAGAAGGCAAGAACCCGTGGAGGAAGCAGAGAGAAAAGGGAGGTAGAGCCGAAGGCATAGGGATATTGGTCAAACTTCACATCAAGCCCGTTTCCCCTGTACTCTTCAATGAGGGCAAGCATCTTATCTACTTCGCCCTGGTTAGCCTTTCCAATGGCCTTGAGGTGCGAGACCTCAATTCTCACACCTGTCTCATGCGTAGCAGAGAGTACCTCATTGAGGGACTCAAGGCAGCCGTTACCCTCTGTTCTGTGATGGACGGTGAATATTTTCCCCTTCTCCTTCACAACAGCAAGAAGGGATAGAAGCTCATCTCGACCGGAATAGACACATGGTGAATAATAGAGACCGGTTGAAAAACCCCATGCCCCCTCATCAAGCTCAGCAGAAAGAAGAGTGCACATTGCCGCTATCTCATCTCGAGTCGCCTCTCTCCTGCAATCTTCCCCCATGACAGCAACACGGAGGGCTGTATGGGAGACGAGGAAGACCTCATTAACTGAGATCTTTCTCTTCTGGTAATACTTCTTCATGGTTTTGAAGTCAGTCCAGGCCCAGTCATCCCATTCTCCCAGGACATCTTTGACCATATCCTTGAGCAGGGGGTTATTGTATGGAAATACCCCGATACCACAATTACCGGAAATATCTGTCGTAATTCCCTGTCCGATTCTTGCCGAGGCAAGAGGATCCTTCAAGACAAGGAAGTCTGTATGAGTGTGGGCATCAATGAAGCCCGGTGAGACGTATTTTCCTTCACAGTCGATGACAGTACGGGCACGGGTAATATCGAGATCTGTCACAAGTGCTATTGAATCGGAGAAAATTGCAATATTGGCCTTTCTGGGCTTACTCCCCCTACCGTCCAAAATAAGGCCGTTTTTCAGGATAATGTCATACATCTTTTTTTATATCCTCGTATGTCACTTTCATCATACGTTCCATGTATGCTGTCATGTCTATATAAACACCTTTGGATGAGACAAGCGCGTATGCTGCCTTAGCCTCATTGGCTGTTGATGCTGTAAGCATCGGTGGAATATATCCACCTCTCATGAGCTCGGAGGCAAAGAGAAGGTAATGGAAGAATACATTGTAGTCCTTATAAGGCTTTATTCTCATAAGCTCCCCCGATAAAAGAAGTGCTGAAGTGAGAGGGTGCATCGTTGACCATGACTGGTCATATTGGGTAAAAACAGTCTCTATTGCCTCTGCCACGTCAACCTTCTCCTCCCCTCTTATAACCTTTCCTGTACGGTAGGAGCCGTCTGTATCCTCCACTCCTCTGAGGAGGGATGAATACATCCTTCTGAGATCCCCTTCTCCCCATTTACTCTCCCTCTTTGACTCCTCCTTCAGGATGGAGACAAAGTTGACAACCATCAGGTGTGTCTTCAGGCTGAGATTATAGACAAGGAACCCGGAGAGGATACGCATTATCTCATCGGCGGTCACTTCCTCCCCAGCCAAAGAAAAGAGGAACGAAAGGGTATGTGCCATACAATTGTCAAAGCCGGGAGATGAGAAGAAGTCGGAGAGGCTCACGAGATATCTTAATTCCCTAAGCCCGTCGACATCGACCGTCCCCGGCCTAATATCGAGAGCCTTGAAGCGTCTGAGGACCCTGCCGTCCCTGGGCTTGGGAGTATCAGTCGGTATTACCCAGGACCATCCATTCCTGACAGCACCGTCAATACGGCCGTCATTACAGAGAATCCTGACACGGCGCGGGGTAATCCCCCACTTCTCGCTTGCGCTTTTAACATCCATATACTTCATGTGTCTTATTTTTCTCCCAACAGGGAAAAGAAACAAGGGTTTTTCAATTATTCCCAGTCAACTTAATATTATTCCTACATGAAAAGCCATTATATGAATAGAAAAATAATGGAATCTATGATAGATTACACTCAAATGACCAGAAAATTGACAAGCTCAGACATTGCATCCCTGGCCGGAGTCTCCCAGACAGCAGTCTCCCTGGTTCTCAGAGGCAGGTGGGAAGGAAGAGTCGGCAAGGAGACAGCAAAGAGAATCAAGCGCATCGCAGATGAGAACAACTACCGCGTCAACAGAGCGGCATCACTTCTCAAAGGCGGGAAGAACAGGAACATATCCCTTGCAGTTCCTGACAGCGAGAACCCATTCTTCAGCCATATACTCCATTCTCTGAGACAAAAATCCATCACACTGGGCTATGAGTGCATGCTTGTCGAGACTGAGAACTCCTCAACCTGGTATGACTACATCGAGTCATCAATCCTCGGCGGGGAGATATCGTATGCAATAAACCTCTACAATAACAGGATAGATGTCAACCCGGCCATCGCAGACAGGATGATTACTGTCAATGATATCTATGCCGAAACACCGTCAATCATCATAGACTTCAATTGGGCACTCGAAAATGCTGTCTCGCTTCTGGCTTCAAAGGGTTACAGTGACATTCTCTACATTGCACCCGAAATAAGGAAGACAGGAGTTTCGAAACGCTATGACACCTTCATGAATGCTGCAGAAAAACATGGTATCAAGGGCTTGTGGCTCTCACCGGAGGGACACATGAAGAACAATGTCTTTGAGCTCCTTAGAAAAAACAGGGAGAGACTCAGCGCCAGGCAGGGAATAATCCTCGACGATGACTTATATGCTCTCGGCACATATGAGGCCCTGAAGAGAGACGGAAGGAAAATCGGAGAAGATACGGGGATCATCAGCATGAACAACACATTCATATGCGATTATCTTGACCCGCCTCTCAGCTCATTCGGTTATGATGTTGATGAACTTGTGGGCCATATACTCGAAATGGTACAGGATGAAAACAACTCCGCATTCAAAAGAAACGCAATACTTATGACCATAAACGAAGGGAAGTCTTATTGATTATTGCTTCCACTCCAGTGTTTTCTCAAGCCAGCTGAACATAAGTTCCAGCCACCCGTCTGTTCGCTCCTCACGTCCCCCGACATCATTAGTACATATGGAGAGCCCGTGCTTTCCTTTTTGAAAAAGGTGGTACTCGAACGGAACTCCTGCCTCTACGAGAGCTGATGACAGCAATAGAGAATTCATTGGATGGACAGTATTATCTTCCGTAGTGTGCCAGAGGAAGAGAGGAGGAAGAGATGAGTCAATCTGGTTTTCAAGAGAGCAATATGCCCTCTTCTCCTCATCGTCACCGCAAAGATTATATATCGATGACTTATGAGCATATTTTCCTGCTGTGATTACAGGATAACATAGAACAATTGCACAGGGCCTTACGTCTTTGTTATGGCACACACTCGAAAGAGCTAGATGGCCGCCTGCAGAAAACCCCATAAGAACAATCCTGCCGGGCATAATGCACAAGTCTTTGTTGTTTTCATTCAAGTAGCGCAGAGCATCTCTAACTTCGTCCTCGGGATTTCTCTTTTCTATGTTCTCTCTCCCAACCGTGTACTCCAGGACGAATGCCTGGTACCCCCGGGCAAGAAACTCAAGTGCAACAGGTTCACTTTCCCTTCTCGAAACATGTTCATACCCGCCACCCGGGAGAATAAGAATTGCGGGACGTAGCTCCCCCTCTCCATCCTTGAGGGGACTGCGGATATAACCGGTGAGAGTTACGCCCTCCCCGAACATTCTCTTAATAATTTGCATGGTGTTTCATCCTGTAGGCTTCTGTATCATCTATGAGCATTTTTGCAAAATGGGGAGCAGAAAAATCAATCGGAAGCTTATCCATCGTCTCTGCTATATTCTTCAAGACGCTCTCATTCGTGGAAGCCATTTCGATGATATCGAGCTTACCTTCAAGATCATCCTCACACCACCCCACAGGATACTCATCGAAGAACAGCTGAGTGGAGCGCCCCATATAAAGTACCTCAGATACCAGAAACGGACGCTTGAGATAGAGTGACTCCATAAGTGAGTTGGCCCCTGCCTTTCCCATCTGCATGTCACAGGCCATGATGTACTCCTGTGCATTGTCAACGAACCCTCTCATCTCAAGAGAGAAGGAGGGATTGAGCTTCTTGAAATGCTCGAACTCAATCTCCGTCGACTTGCTCTTACCTCCGATTACAACCACCTGGATATCGAGTCCTCTCTTCACAAGGCCGTAGAGAAGTTTCGGGTTCCCGATTCCCTCTCCCCCCAGATTCCAGAGTACGGTAAATTTATCCTTGAGACCGAGTTTCTTTCTCGCCTCCTGTTTTGTAAGTTTCCTGGCAACCTCAAATTTCTTGGAGAGTGGAAACGGACACAGCTTAACCCTGCTGCTGTCCTGCCCCATGGCTATTGTGTGTCTGACTCCGAGTTCCGTCGATATGTAGCACATAGTCAGTTCGCTGTCGACACCAGCCTTAACCTGATCAAAAAGATCCGCAGCATAGTCATATACAGGGCAATCCACCCCGATTTTTTTCAATACGGCAGGAAGAAGTGTCGCCCCCATAAAGTTGGTGGACATGATAAAATCGGGTTTTTCCTTAAAGAACCACTTCTTAAAATGCCTTATAGCCTTTACATTGTTGCTCATTGCCCTTAATGAATCATGTGCCATTCTGACGTTAGAGAGTTCATTAGCCTTTTTTTCAAGTTTCGGATGATGCAATAGATACCGCCAGTAATACTTTGAAATCCACTTGATGAACGGCATTTTGAATGCCAGGAAGAGATCCTCGACAACAGCCTCATGTCCCATGTCCCTGAAGGCGTCTGCAAGTGCGACTGCCGGGATGTAATGTCCCTTCCCTGCATCAACATATAAAAAAGCACCTTTCACTTTCTTTCCTCTCATTTCAGATTTTTCCCTATTCTCACAAGTTAGAGCCGATTTAGCAACCCCCGATAAAGATTGACGAAAGACCCTCTATGATGGTAAGTTAATAGGCAGTGCAAAAATGCATATTCAATTAGTTAGAGGTTCTTATCATGAATGAAGACAAGACAGTTGCAACTGTAAAAGAAAACAGCAAAAAGAAAAAGAAGAATCAGTTCTCGCTGGTCTGGATTATCGGTATTGTGATCCTGATTCTCATTTCTCTGACATTTGTTCTTCCAACGACTCTTTTCTCAAGTACACAGAGTGCAATCAGTTTTGGAAAATATGACGGCAATTCAATTGAACTGACCAATACCAGCTATTTCTACTATCAGCTGCAGAGCATCTACAACTATTACGTCCAGTATTACGGTGAGAGTGTGGCAAGCAGCTATATGTATAACATCTATTATTCTGCATTCCAGCAGGCTCTTGTTAATGAAGCCTTCCAGAAGATGGCTTCGGAAGCCGGTTTCAGTGCAACAAATAAGCAGATTTCCGATGCAGTTGTCTCTTCCGGCTACTATTCGGACGGCACGAACAGCTACTCTCAGGACGTCTACAATGAAGCTACCGACCTGCAGAAGGAGCAGATTATCGCATGGATGAAACAATACGTAGTCTTCAATGAAGTCCAGAATACAATCACTTCAGCTCCAGTCAGCAATGCAGAGAGTTCATTCATCTCCTCCCTCAGCTCCGACAAGCGCACAATCGAGTATCTGGCAGTCAATGAGTCGATTTATCCTGATGAGGATGCAATCGCCTACGCAAAGGAAAGAACTGACCTCTTCAGTGTTGTCTCCTTCACATCTGCTACTTTTGCAACAGAAGATGAAGCAAAGGCCGCAATTGATGCAATCAATGCCGGCACAAAGACAATGGAAGAAGCTGTAAGTGAATCTACAACAACTGAAACAAAGGAAGAGAATTACTTCGAGTATGTCGCAGGCGATACTCTTGCAGAGCTCTACTCGGCTGCAGAAGGTGCTCTGGTGGGACCAATCAGCACATCCAACGGCTATACCATCTACCTTATCGACAGTGCATCCGGGGAACCTGATTACACAGATGAGACAGTCCTCAGCACCATCAAGAGTTATATAAAGTCAAACGACAGCGAAACAATTAAAGCCTACCTTGATTCTGTCATTGAAACAATATATAACAAAGCTTCAGCAGATTTTGACGCGGTGGCAGAAGAGTACGGACTGAGTGTGTCATCTGTCAGCGACGTTGCCCTTAACACGGGAAACAGCCAGTTCATCTACTCATACAGCTACACAACGGAGAACTCATCATATTCCGGAGCATCAACAAACGGCTACATCTACACCCAGGCTGAAGCTGATTCCTCATGGAACGAAAAGCTCTTCAGTGTTGCCCTCGGCACAGTTCTGGAGCCTGTCTATGTAAATGATGCATACATCATCGTCCGTCCTGTCGAGTCCACAGGAAATAGCAGCTACACAGCTTCCCTCCTGACAAGCATGTACTCCTCCTATGCTCCGCAATACGGCTTGGCTGATGCCGAAGCAAAGATTATCTCATCTGACAAGGTTGAAGACAACTTCTTCCAGGCATTCATCCAGGCTGCCTATGGAACTACGACTGACAGTCACGACCACGACTGATATCGTTTTCCAAGAGAAAGAGCGGGCTTCCTACAAGGTAGCCCGTTTTCTTTTTTCATTCTTTCCAATATGCTGTTCACCATGAAAAGTAATCCTGAATCAACACCCGCAATCTTCACTTCTCTCTCTCCGTCATTTTCCATGGCCAATGAAGAGGTTTTCACATTTATAAATCATTCCGCCTCAATTGCCTTAATCTACGACTTTGAAAGAAGGCAACTAAACTCAAGATGCATAGTCAGGGTCATAGATTACCATTCAGGTAAAGTCTCGGAGATGAGGAGCCGGACGCTGCGTTTCAAGATAAAGTCGACATTCGCCCGGCTTCCGTACGCTGATGAGAGAATCACATTTATGGGAGGAGGCTTCACAGCATCCGCCATTGTGAAAGACAGGAGAGGAGAAGTAATATCGGCCCTTCCGGACTTTCATCTTCCCTCCGGAGAGACTGGGATCAAGACAAGACTCTCATTCCGTCTTGAGACAGGAGAGCCATCCTTTAACCGACTCTACACAAAATCACGATACTATGAGGCTGTACACAACTCTTTTTCTAATACTGTCAGCGGAACAGTAAGGACAGGAGGTGTCAAAAAAGAGATAAACAGCAAAGACTACTCTCTTTACCATACCTGGAAAGTGACAACATTCCCACTTAAACGCCATTTCCATTCATCTTACTGCTATGGCAGAAATGAGAAACCATTCTCATTTACACTTTCCCTTGAAGAAGAGACGTGCATATTACTCTATGAAAATTCTCTTACAAGCTATGAGGGTGTTAAAATGGAAAGGATAAGTGAAAATGAATATGTCTTTAATAACGAAGAGACTGTCAACTTACACTTTCTCTCCTTCCATACCGAGAAGGAAAGGACAGGACCATTCAGAAAAGACCGTACTCTCCGATACGGAATATTCTCCGGGAAAATAGACCGGCTTTCCTTTATTGATTCTTTCGGCTGTATAGAAATGTAACTCTTTTTCTGCTAGACTTCTCCAGTCAGAAATAATATATGAGTGAAGAAAATACAAAAAGAACATTCAGAGAGCTGGGGCTCTCTGAAAAAACATTGTCGGCAATAGAGAAAAAAGGCTTTGAGGAGCCGTCGGAGATACAAGCTCTATGCATTCCCCTTCTTCTGAAAGAAGGGACAGAAGTCATCGGACAAGCTGAGACAGGAACGGGAAAGACAGCCGCATTCGCACTTCCTATTCTTGAAACCATTGATGAAGAAAACAGGGCTGTCCAGGCCTTGATTCTTACCCCGACCAGGGAACTCGCACTCCAGGTTGCCGAGGAGATCAACTCTCTCAGAGGGGAGAGAAAAATCGAGTGCACGCCGATCTATGGCGGAGCAAGCATGGAAAACCAGATAAGAAAACTTAAGAAGGGCATCCAGGTAGTAGTCGGCACTCCGGGGCGCATCCTTGACCATATAAGGCGGAAGACACTTGATCTGACGTCTCTCACTTTCATGGTTCTCGATGAAGCGGACGAAATGCTCGACATGGGCTTTATTGAAGATATCGAGGAAGTGTTGAAAGTTGTGCCTGAAAACAGGCGGATGCTGATGTTCAGTGCGACGATTCCTCCCCAGATACAACGCCTTGCATCATCCTTCATGAAGAATGCACAGCTTGTGAGGACTCAAAAAAGGGAGTCAACAACAAAGAATGCTGACCAGATCTACTTTGAAGTGAAGGAGGCTGACAAGGTCGAGGCCCTTACCAGGATTATTGATCGCAACAGCTCATTCTATGGGGTTATTTTCTGCCGTACGAAGAACCAATGTGATGAGGTTGGACATATACTCCAGGCCCGTGGTTACGATGCAGAGGCACTCCATGGGGATCTTTCACAGAGGGAAAGAGAGATAATCCTCCGCAAGATGAGGGAGAAGACAATCAGGATCCTTGTCGCAACAGATGTCGCAGCCAGGGGGCTGGACATACAGGACCTGACTCATGTCATCAATTACTCACTCCCTCATGATCCTGAAATATATATCCACAGAGTAGGAAGAACGGGAAGAGCCGGTAAGGAGGGAACTGCAATAACATTCATAACCCCGTCCGAGGCAAGACGCTTCTCATATATAAAGAAGGCAAGCAAGGCTGAGATAAGAAAAGAGGAGATTCCAACCCCCCGCGAGGTTGTCGAGACCAAGAAGGAACTGATTACAGAAGAGCTTATGGAGGCACTCGGAGAGAGTGCTAATGATGAGTACAGGGAGGTCGCGGCAAAATTGCTTGAAAACAGAGATGATGTAGATGTGCTTTCTTCCCTACTCTATCATTTCTACCATAATTCACTCGATGTGAGCCAATATAAAGATATACAGCAGAAACCGAAGAAGTTGAAGGAAAGCGAAAAGAAGACGAAGGAGAGAAAAGACAGAGAAAGGCCTTACGACAGAATCAAGACTCCCAGTATGGACGAAGGCGGAATAACACGTCTCTTCATTGCACGCGGTAAGAATGACGGCATTACAAAAAAAGACCTTGTTGCAATTATATATGACCAGACGGGTGTCAGGGACAGAGACCTCATGGACATATCGGTAATGGATGACTACTCCTTCATCAATGCTCCATATGATATTGCCGAACACATTCTTGAAGTCTTCAAGGACAGAAAATATGACGGAAAATCCATCATAACAAAAGCAAAAGCCCCACGCTCAAAACGTAAGGCGGAGGAAAGAGCCCATACAGAGAAAAAGAAAGACAACAGAAAGGTCAACAACCGTAAGAAGTCAAAGGAAGAGCCGCAGAAAGGAAGAAGAGGAAGAAGGAGATAACTATTTCCTCTCCTTTAAAAGGACGAACTTCTCCAGAGGATAGACAATCAGATTTTGCATAAAACCGCACGCAGCAGCCGCAATCGTATTTGCAAACGGCCTGAGAGAGACACTTTTCTCCACAACTGCATTTGAGATAACTCCCTGGAGCCAGGTGGAAAAGAGAATAAGAAGTGCCATAACAGTGACGAATGTCACAAAACACCATGCAGGAGAATCGGAATGGAAGACAGTCCTGCGGTTTATGAAGTAGCCGTAGATGTTGGCCAGGAGATTCGAAAGGAAGAATGTCATGACATAGCCCCAGTTGCTGTTGCCCATCCCCATGGTTTTCTCATTGAAGACAACAGAGAGGAAAGGAGGAAGGGGATTCTTCCATGAAGAGAAAATTAAAGGCAATATGTTTACAAGGATAAATTGTAGTGCCGTGACCGAAAGTCCCAGTGCCAGATATTTTATAACCTGTATAATCTCTTTTCTTCTGTCCATGACACGGCATAATACTCCCTTATCATGTTTTGGAAAAGTCAGATATGACTATGATCATCATATTTAGAGCTGAACCACCTGCTCATGAATCCGTTCTTTTTCTTGAGCATCCTTGATCCCCGTGTTATACGGCATAGGCTCATCGACCTCTTCGATGCTATATCTCTCTGCGATTTTCCCTGCATCAGATCGTCCATGAGAAGGTATCTCTGGACAAGGTCCTGTATCTCATTATTTGTAAGCATATCATCAAAGAAGCTGTCCAGCTCCTCGGGAGACTGAATGGAAAGTATGATGGAGTAAAGCTCTGCCTTACCCCTCTCCAATTCATCTTTATCTATATTAACAACCTTGTTTCTTCCCATAGAAGCAATATTAACTGTCACTTTTCCAATCGTCAACCGAATTAGAAAAGGGGCGATAAAATACGAGCGAAATTCCTGAACGCTCTTCTGTAGAGCGGGAGTCTTCCCTCGTCCCCGGCATGGATCTCCTCACTTAGAAGTAACAAGGATGAGAAGTTGTCCTTCAACTTCCCTACAATTGATGAACGGAAGAAGAGCACACTGTTCTCAAAATGAAGATAGAACGACCTGTAGTCCAGGTTTGTCGTCCCGACAACAGCAATCTCATCATCACTGATGAAGTTTTTAGAGTGTATGAATCCCGGAGTGAATTCAAAAATTCTTACACCGTTTTTCAATAAAACCTCATAGTTTGACCTGGTGACCTCGAAGACACTCTTCTTGTCGGGATAGTGAGGAGTGATAATCCTCACATCAACTCCACTTTTTGCAGCTATTATGAGAGCAGATTCCATTGACTCATCAAGAATGAGATAAGGAGTCGTAATCCAAAGATAGCTTTTTGCATTGTTGATTATCTGAAGGTATGTGTCCTCCGCTATCGTCTTGTCATCAAGAGGGCTGTCATCAAACATCTGGACAAAGCCATCATGATTTCCTCTGACAGTCGGAAGATAATCTTCCAGCCGATCCATTTCCCCGGTAATGCAATCCCAGTTACGGAGGAACATCAGCGTAGAGTTCCATACCCCGTCTCCTGTTAGCTTGATGGCATCATCCTGCCAATAACCGAACTTGATGAGGTCATTGGCATATTCATCAGCAATATTTACTCCCCCTGTGTAGCACACATTGCCGTCTATATTGAATATCTTGCGATGATCCCTGAAATTAAGTCTCGGGTTTATGTGGGCTCTTATTTTATTGAATGCAATCGCCCTGACCCCGTAACGCCTCAAAGTATATTCATAATGCCGTGGAAGCACATTGATTGACCCCATGTCATCAAAGACGATGCGAACATCAACCCCAGTTGCCACCTTTTCCCTCAGAATGGGGAGTATCATGTTCCACCATTTTCCCTGGTCTATTATAAAATACTCGATAAAGATGAACTTCTCAGCATTCCTGACCTCCTGGAGGAGATCATTGAAGAAATCCTCCGCATCATTGAAGTAACCGACAGATGTATTGCGGTAAGCAGAGAATCCCGTTATGTTTTTCACGTACTCGCTCTGTCTTCTGTAGACCGGAGAAAGGCTGTAGAGTTCTTCGTCTGCACTTGTAAGGCTGAAGGATGTCTCGTCCAGAATCCTCTTTCGAAAATCTGCAACCTTCTTCTCGGAGAGTGAGCCGATCTTCTTGTTGGCAAAGAGAAGATAAAGCACCCCTCCGAAGAACGGGAAGACAATCAGGACAAACATCCAGATAAGTCTGTAGGCATTGTTTTCTTTCCTTGTGATTATGATGGCCGCCATTATGATGGAGAGCACAAGAAAGAAAATATAGTTACGTTTCCCCAATGCCGACCAAAGCACAAAATATGCGATAAATGCTATCTGGATTCCAAAGAAGAGCACCATCCAGAACATTCTTGATGAGAGTATCTTATAGAGTCTTTTGAACATCTTCCTTCCTTACGGAAAATTCGCACCCGCAATAGTTTTGGCGGTAGAGTCCGAGTTCCCCAGCTAGTTTGCAGGACAAAGCAAAGCCGTCCCTCTTCTTGAAATCTATCTTCTCAAATCCGGGAAGGTCCTCGCCTTCATGAAAGATGGCGGCACTGTTTTTGAATCTCGAGACAGTCAATGTTGTGGCAAAGTGTTCTATTTTCTCTTCTTTCGCCTTCTCGGAAGCAAGAAGCAGATTGAATCTGAAGCATCTTGAACAGCGTTTGCCATGCTCCGGCTCATTCTCAAGCCCCTTCACCCATTCCCTCCACTTTTCATGATTATATTCACCTCTGATTACCCTGAGGTTGTAGAAAGAGGCAACAACAAGAAGATTCTCCCATCTCTTCTTCTCTTCACTCTCGGGCCATATATTTGAATTCGAGAAATACAGCACAGGCTCCCATCCGTCATCGATGAGTCTCAGGACGGATGATGTGGCACACGGCCCGCAGCATACATGAAGCAATATCTTTTTTTTCATTGTTGCAGATTCCAAATATAGTTATTATTCAATATTAGAGAGAAAAACTCCACAGAGAGGCTAATATATGTCAACAAAAGAGAAAAAAAGAAAGTTCTTCTCATACGCCGTAATGGCACTCCTTATCGCAGGGATATTCATGATCCTTACAGGTGACAATACAAAATTGATCGGTATCATATTTTTCGGTCTGGCAGTGTTATTGCTTATATTCAACAGTCTGGGCACCATACAATATTCCAAGGGTTCAAAGTTCCTCCAGAGCAATAACCCTGATGTGAAGAAGGCTCTTCCCTACTTTGAGAAGGCTGTGAAACTCGGGGTCGATCCCCAGACGGAGATAGTCATCGCAACACTCCTGGTGCAATATGGGGATCCTGAAAAGGGAAGAAAGATCCTTGAGGATTATACTTCCTCAAAGGATAAAAAGATAAATGCAACTGCAAAGATATCACTCAGCATGTACTGGTGGCTCAAGAGAGATCTTGAAAAGGCCCTTCCACTTGCCGAGGAGGTATATGATGCAGGATACAGGGACAGGAATCTATATATCAACCTCCTGACATATTACCTTGAAATGGGCAGGTACAAGGAATTCAAGAAGCTCATGAAAGAATGTAAAGAGCTCAAGCTGAACACTCCGGCTCTGATGGACCTTGAAGCCTCTTACTATATGACACAGTCCGATTGGCAGAAGGCAGGCTCAAGTCTCGAGAAACTCTTTGATTTGACAACACCGGGATTCATTGACCCGTACCTACACAGGGCAATGGTCTCTCTCCATTACGGAGAGTGGGAAAATGCAGCAAAGTGTCTTAGAGAGATAAAGAGCAATGTACAGTTGACTAACACATCAATATATAATGAAGCACAGATAGACACACTTATCGCATATATAGAAGATAAAGATACTAGATGGGGACTCCTTGAGAGTATAAACAATGATCCTGCAATATTTGTCAGGCGTGAGATGCCACAGGTCCAGAGAGGAAGGGAAATGCCGAAGATGCCCGCAAAACCTGACTTCTCGGCAGTCCTCCCGGACCCGGAAATAGATGCCCGGGACGAGGGTGACATCGACACATCCCTCACCGCTGACGATGAGGAGTGGATAAAAAAACACTCATAAACTGTTGAGGCCGTGCCCACCAGGACATGGCCTACTTTTTCAGAATGATGTTGTACTCACAAGGGAAGCGACAATATGTCTTGTCAGATCCTTCCCATATTCATATCCGACACTAAGTGCGACCGGCAGTTTTATGAGGCCAATCAGGGAGAGATTTGATTTGAGTTCAATACCGGCAGAGAAGCCGAATCCCCTCTCAAGATTATAAAGTGAAGAGAAATAGAATGCAGCAGATGTGTTTTCAAAAATCAATGCTTCTGCGAATGTCGGATTCGACACAAAGTTATATCCGAAGGAACAATTGATAAAAAGATTCATAAGAGAACTCTCCGTACTCAGGCTTGCAATCCCGTAATGTGTCGTCAAGGATGTGAATCTATCATAGATAAAGACAGGAACACTGCCCTTTCCATCGACACTGAATCTCGCTCTTACAGAGGCATCAAGATATAGTGAGCGTGTGATGTTATACTTCCCGCTGACGGTAGCCTGCACATAACTTCTGGGATTTTTGTTAAGAAATGCATCACCAACAAGCTGATAACCGATATCACCACCGATATTGAATACCCTATGTAAATAATTTGCCTGAACAAGGGCAGAGAGAATTGCCCCCTCGCCATTCTCATTCGGGTAGACGGCATAATCGCGACAATATTCAAGGCTCTGATTGACCGAGAGTCTGAAATTGTCCCAATAGAGAATGTAATAATCAATAGCTTCCCTGGCATTTACCATCGGCAGGAATGAATTATTCGGTCTCAGGATATCTGCATAGGCTTCAGCCTGGAATCTGAAATTCGAGAAAGGATACCAGTTGACCTTTCCTCCGAATGTCACAAAGAGCTCAGAAGAGGCAAGGTTCTGACCGTTGCTGCCAAGGCCTGCAATGAGGGAAATCTCGAACGATGAGAGCAGGAACTTATACTCCAATCCGGTTGTAAGACTGTTCTTGAGATAGTGCGGGGAGAAGTCGGAATCAAGAGTAAGAAAATCGATTCCAAGGAGTGCCGCATTGGAGTTGGTCTTGATACGGTTGAAGTAACGCATACTGTTCTTGACTTCTTCAATTCTTACAGAGATATCCTCTTTCTCATCAATATCCTCTTTCGCCTTATAGAGCCCGTTCAGCTCCGCAGAGTGAGCTGAGGCCGACTCATACCCTATCTGGGCCATCTCACCGGC
This sequence comes from Faecalibacterium sp. CAG:74, assembly GCA_963638045.1. GTDB lineage: Bacteria > Spirochaetota > Spirochaetia > Sphaerochaetales > Sphaerochaetaceae > Ornithospirochaeta. Next base: position 19,733 of record CAVHPV010000044.1, read on the forward strand.
AGAACCGAATGCCATGAATGAGAATTTCTCCACATCACAGCGAATCCAGATAAGTGAAGTGTACTTCTTCAATTCACTTGAAGCATTCTGTCTCTTTCCTATGTCGAAGGATGAATTGAGAATGGTCACCGGGTTGATAAGCTCGACAGTATCTGCATCATAAAATGTTGTTGAGAGAATCACGGTATCTGTGTAGTCGTATGCGGCATCTATCGGGGCAAGGGAAATTACTCCGCCATCAATGAGAAGATGCCCCTCATACTTATAAGGAGCAAAATATGCTGGAAGGGCAAATGAACCAATTAGGACATCTGCAAAAGAACCCTCCGTTATTCTGACTTCCCTCTTGCTGACAAGGTCATCACAGACAACCATGACAGGTATCTCGGTGTTTTCCAGGCGGTAATCCTTACCCACCACATATTCCACCAATGCTTTAAAGCCGTCTGAACTCAAGAAACCACCCTTTGCAGGAAGCGTCAACGAAAACCACGACGAGATATCGCCAACAGTAAGGATTTCCTCAATCTGCGACGGACTTACCCCCGCGGCATAGAGCATCCCGATAATTGAACCCATCGAGTTTGATACAATGAAGTCAGGCTTTACACCTATCTCGTCAAGATACTTCAATACTCCTATATGGGCGCACGCGCGGGCGGATCCCCCTGTAAGAACCAGTCCTATGGGATCCCTCTCACCTTTTGTGCGTTCAAGTATCCTCTCTCTGAAATTCTCATCCCCATAGACGACAGGGATATCAGAAATAAGTATTTCCTTCAAAAATTCATCATTTTCCTTAATCTCCACAGCCTCTTCAGCCAGCAGAGGAACCAGACAAAGAATCATTAATACAAATATAAAGAGGATTTTCTTCATTCCCTAATATTAATCCTTTCTCACTCTCACCTTCAACTTCAACTTGCACAATTAGCTCTATTTCTGCTAAGATTTTCTTGCTTGGCGTGATGGCGGAATTGGTAGACGCAGTAGACTCAAAATCTGCCGAGGGCAACCTCTTGTGGGTTCGATTCCCACTCGCGCCAACATTTTGTTATAATATATGCATTTAAACTGTCTTCCAGATATCGTGAAGG
>CAVHPV010000045.1:0-20690 GCA_963638045.1 Faecalibacterium sp. CAG:74
ACCGCCAGATAAAAGACTGGAAGGAAGAGATAATCGACAAAGCCAAAGAGCCGACGTACCTGGGTTGAAGGTAGTACTATCAAAGTAAAGCGCAATCAGTCTTAGCGGCATTGTAGAAAAAAGACAAGTTCTGAATTGTATCAAAATCTGTTTTAAAGTGATCACGTCTTCAAATACCTTCAGTTCAATCTTATAAAATCAAACAAAGAGGTGTGATTTGTCATAGAGGGGTGTAACGTGAGTGAAGAGAGGTGTCTGATTTCAACCCAGAGGTGCCAGTAGAGAGTGGAGTGTATGGAGGAGCGCGGGTAGAAGATAATGAGGGAATAGGAATCATGCTTCGAAGACAATAGCTACTTTACCGGTTTCGGAATATTAAGAGCCAATTTCGGAATTCTCCCTCACAGAAGAGGAAACTTCCGTAGATACTGTAAGAAAGGAAACAAGAAATGACAGAAGAACTCATGAAGAAAGCTAAAGGAACAAAGAGCGTAGAAGAGCTGATCTGCTTGGCAAAGGATAATGGTATTGAACTGACTGAAAAGGAAGCAAAGGAACACTTCTCATCCCTTCACAAGAGTGGCGAGATTGAAGACGATGAACTTGACTCTGTATCAGGAGGCGCATGCTACACGACACATGACGGAAAGAAATATACAATAGTTACATCTGCATGCAAATGTTTCACAGGGCTCTATGAAAAAGAACACTATTCTGTGTTTGACGGGCTGGCATATTTGAACTGGCACAGATATTCTTCCGAAGGCTGCTGTGGGCGCTGTGAGCATCTCATAATAGACAAAGGTCTGGGCTATTGTGGAGTAAGTGCCAAATAACGTCCTACATCTTCGACGTAGAACCGTAGCCTTCTCTTCCCCCAATCCGAAGTTATTACAAAGAAGAACAGCTTCACATCCGGTGTTTGCCTCACCTCATTACTAACATAATTTATTGTAATATATTAAGTTGAGTAAGACTATCAATAAGAAGAAAATAACTGAACTATATTTCATATTTTAACTATGGCTTACATCCCCAAAGTAAGCTCAGGGGTTTTATGCCCTGGGAAAAAACATATATTTTTTTCATTGAAGGAAGAATAGCACATTCATCTGCTATAGCAAGAATCAAATACAAAATCCTGCCTTGAAGGAAGAGGAGGCAAACGCCTTCTCCCAATCGCTGAGGTCATATTCCTCAAGTTCAGGAAGAACAATCCTTCCTTCCGAGAGAGACTGGAGAGCCTTATCGAATGGACCACACCTGCTTCCGACCACTGTCAATTCATTCACAGGAATGAGACTGAGGTCAAAGCTCACTTTCTCTGCGAATGTGCTCTTGAGTATGATTGTCCCCTTCTTTCTTACACACCTAAGTGCATCTTCGAAGCCTGATGGACTTCCTGAGGCTTCGATTACAACTTCAAAAGCCTCATTAGGGAGCTCAATGGTTGTTTTCCCGAGATTTCTGAAGAGCTTCAATTTCTCCTCATGCCTTCCGATAACCGTCAGGTCAGCTGAGGCAGCATGCATGACATTCGCAATGCAAAGTGCCAGTCTCCCGTCCCCGATCAAACCGACTTCCTCACCTTTCTCTATTCTGACTTGCTCAAGAATTTCAAAAGCTGCGGCAAGAGGCTCTGTAAAGACAGCAACAGACGAAGGAAGAGAATCGGGAACAGTGTGAAGAAGACGTGTTTTTAGAACCATGTATTCGGCAAAACACCCATCTCTGCTGAGTCCGGGAGTCTTTCTATTATTGCAATGATGTTCCCTTCCTGTCTTGCAATAGAGGCAATGTCCGCAATTCTCGTTTATCTCTCCTACAACCCTCTTCCCGATAAGCCAAGGAGAATTGGATTCTATGACAAGACCGACAAACTCATGCCCCATGATTCCTCTGAAGGACGGTCTGTAACCCTTAAGTATTTCCTTGTCTGTCGAGCAAACACAGGCATAGAGTATTTTTACAAGGCTTTCATCTTCCTTTCTTTCGGGAATGGGAATGTCCTTTCTGTAGAGTGCCCTCTTTCCATCGTACCATATTCCTCTCATACCATAATTATAAGATGAAAACGGAGAGAAGGAAGAGAAAAAAGCAAAACGGGCCATCCTGAGATAGCCCGAAAAAAGTTAAAGGGTAATTGTAGTTGCCTTATCTGACACGGTCACACTCTCTGAAGAGTCTATGTTTACATTCACTTTTCCAAGAGAGAGGACACCGGCGAATGTATAACCGGCCTCTACAACTTCCGCAGATGTGGAGATTAAATACGTCTCTCCGCTCTTGAGCTCGCTAGATGCAATGAAGACGCTTGTCGACACCGTATCATCCGGGACAGTAAAGGACATCAATACAGTGCCATTACTCTTAATGAGAGCAAGTGTGTCTCCAGAGGAGAGACTCCCGTTGTTTCCCATTCCACCAGGTTGTCCGGAGGGACCTTCCGCAGCATTCAAAGAGTCACCTTCCGGCTTCTCAGGAGGCTCCTCCATGGTTGAATCTGTTCCTTCCGGTTTTTCGGGAGGGGTTGTACCCGAGTTACCGCCAGGAGGAGTCATTTCGGAAGAAGAAGAAGGAAGTTCAGGAGGAGTAGTGCCGTCTCCAACCGGACCTCCTCCCATATTTCCGGAAGCCCCAGTGGTCAGGTAGTACCCTGTACTTCCGGATGCAGCAGGAAGGTTGTTCGTCCCACCCATTGCAATTACTGTCCCGCCTGTGTATGTGAAACGACTGTCCTCATCGCAGTCAATTCCGCCTTCAGGAACAGAGGCACCGAGTGCGATGACAATTCCCCCGTTAATGGCGATGGTTCCATTGCTGTCGATAGAGTCGTTTGCAGAGGAATGAGCGTAAATCAGACCTCCGTTTATGACTATCGAACACTCTCCGTCAATTGAAGCGTTTATGCAATCATCGGTTGTTTCGAGAATGATTTTCCCTCCATTAATGACAACCTTTCTCTTCCCCTCAATTCCTTCCGGCGAGACACCATCGAGATCATCTGTATCTTCACGCGGGGTTGCATATGTCGTGACAGAGATCAGTCCGTTATTGATAAAGACATCAGCATAAGGGTCATATTTAGAAGTGGAGGTGTCTCCGTCTTCGGTGTAATCGAAGCCAGCGGTAATACCCTTACCGGAAGTATTAATGGTTATTTTTCCTCCGTTTATGAGGATATAGCCTTTTCCTGCACCATACTCCGTTTCATCCTCATCTCCATCCACCTTGATGCCTTTATTCTCTTCACCTTCGGTCATATTAAGACCGGTAATTATGACTTCACCTCCGTTCTGGACATACCCGTTGACCGGCTTTATCCCGGTCCCCGCACTTGTCTCTTCGTCAAGTGTGATATTCACGACTCCGCTGTTGATGACGACCACATCATCAGAGACGATGCCGTTTTTTGTTTTGGCATATACATTGAGTGTACCATCCCCGCTGATTACAAGAGAGCCGGATGCTTTCACTGCATTGGTCTCAGTTCCGGTACAGCCAGTGAGTGTGCTCTCTCCCTTAAGTATCATGAAGCAAGTTGTAGACGATTTGAGGTTGAGAGCCTGCTCATCACTCTCGGCTGCGGATGTGATTGTCACTCCGTCAAGCGTGAGAATATAGTCGGAGCTTTTGGAGACAATTCTGACTCCCTTCTCGGTTTTTCCACTCAATACGATATTGTACTTATTTCCGCTTCCATTTGTTACAGTGAGAAGTGTGTCCTCTTCCTCTACAGTTATATTCCCGTCGGCATAACTTGACGAGAGGGAGGAGAGGCTGATAGCAACCTCTGCATATTCGTCTTCATCACACTCGAAATCTGATGCATTATATGTCTCAGGCGTTTCTTCCTCTGACGGGATGACAGTCTTGATTGCATCCTCATCGGTAATCCAGCCAGAAATGACTGATGCAAAAGTTCCGCTCTCCCCTGATGAGGAAGAATCGGTTATCTTTGAATAGTTGCTCTCACTTCCTGTAGTACAGGAAACACAAAGAGCAGATGTAATCAATAAAAGGGATAAAATAGCTGTAATGACCCTGTTCTTCATCTTTTTTTCTCCTTACATTGAGAGAATAGAAGACAAAGCTTAAAGAAACCTTGAAGGCGTACGAATTATTCAATTTTTATCTCAAATGTAAATTCCGCCCACTTTTCGTACTCGCTTTCTACTGTAAGTCTTGCCCTGTGGTTGTCGGCAATCGTCCTTGCCATCGCAAGCCCCAGCCCGTAGCTGCCGTCCTCTCTTGAACGGGCCTTGTCTGAACGGTAGAAACGCTCGAAGACCTTCTCCCTGTCCTCAGGTTTTATTCCCTCACCCTCATTTCGAACCTTAAGGACAGCCGACCTGTACTTTTCACCAAGAGTTATTGTGATATGAGAATTCTCATAGGAATACTTGAGTGCATTGGAGAGCAATATTGATACCAGCTTCTCCATTTCCCCCTCATCTCCCCTAATCTTTATGTCCGCTCTTATGTCGGAGTCGATTATTCTTCCCCTCTCAAAGGCAAGGGCCTCGAAAGGAAGAACAGCGCCTTCCACAAGACGGGAGAAATCGAGTGTGGTGAAATCAAGGCGTGCTCTGTCCATACTTGTAAGATACAGAAGGTCTTTCACAAGCTTGTCCATTCTGTGGGTCTCATTGATTATGTAGTCAAGCCAATTGCTGTCCCCGATCTCATTCTTGAGGACATCTGCGTTGGCCTGGATGACGGCTATCGGAGTCTTGAGCTCATGACTTGCGTCAGAAATGAACTCGGTCTGCCTCTCAAAAGCCTCCTTGACAGGCTTCACCATCATCTTTGTCAGCTTCAGGGAAAGAAGGAAAAGAAGTATCCAGGCACAGACTCCGCCGATTATGCCCCATGAGAGTGTTCGCTCAAAGTCATTTACGGAGGAAGATGAGTCAAGCACAGAATATGAGTATCCATCAGGTGTCCTGTGCCGCAAAAAGTAATACCCGCCCTTATAGTCGAACTCAGCACCGCTTTTCAAGATTATTGAGAGAATCTCCGAAACAGAGTCATCAGAGTAGTAGTCCTCCCGGCTGCTAGTCCACGTTGTTATTTCACCTGTGCTGTCAGCCTCGATTGTGAGTATATTCCCCCCGTAATCACGGATTATCCTCTCTTTGATATCTTCAGGCTCCTGACGCGGCTCTCCGGATGGGGCAGTTCCATCCTCCACAGCTGGCCTCTCCGGGGGAGTTGAGAGACTGTCGTCAGGTTTTGCCGGAGGCTCTAGGTTTACGCTCTCCCCGTCAGGCTTATCTGGAGGATTATCTAAAGCACTCAAATCACTCTTGGAAGTAACAGAAGTGTCAGAGGATGAGGAGGAAGAAGGCAATTGTCCCCCCTCGGTAGTGCTCTCAGGCTTTAAGGGAGGAGCCACAGGATTCTCAAATGCCATTCTCTCAGACTCGGAAGACTGGTTAAGAGCCTCAAGCTCTCGTCTTATCTCACTCTTCTTCTGACTCTCCGGAACAACAACGATGACAGCAACGAGCATTATGATAATCAGTGTGAAGGCAGCCATCATGAAAACAAGAAGCTTGCGCCTGAGCTCTTTAATCATTCCTCTTCTCCAATGCGTACCCGATTCCGCGTATTGCCTTTATCTCAGTGGAAGATCCTATGTATTTGAGTTTCTTTCTAAGAAATGAAATATAAACTTCGGCAGAATTGTAATCAGATTCCGATTCATATCCCCAGAGTTTCTCAATAATCTGCTCCTTGCTGACAATTCTCCCCTTGGCAGAGAGAAGCATCTCGAGCAGGGAGATCTCCCTTGCACTCAGCCTGACAGACTCCCCTCCCTCCTTCTCCAGAAGTCCCTCATCCTTTTTGAGGAAAATGTCTCCAAAAGAGAGGGAACCCTCTATCTGGGTCTCCTTGCGCCGGGAGAGTGCATTTACACATGCGACAAGCTCATCCATCTCAAACGGCTTCGGAAGATAATAGTCAGCCCCGCTGTTGAGCCCCTTAACCCTGCTCGAAAGATCGGCTTTGGCTGTCAACATAAGAATAGGGGTGGAAACATCTTCACTACGGAGCGTATCCAGAATCGTAAAGCCGTCAATAAATGGAAGCATGACATCAAGGATGATTATGTCATAGAGTCCGCTTTCCGCCTCCTCCAGTCCGCTTTTGCCGTCATAGCATTGTGATACAAGCCATCCCTTCGCCTTCAATATGTGACAGATAGCATCAGATAATCCCTTTTCGTCCTCGATAATCAGAAGTTTCATACCCGGATTATAAGGAGAAGAGAGAGGGCTTGTCATTATTTTTCACTTCCGTTAGACTTACACACGCTCGTTCGGAGGGCAGGTTGAACGGAGATTCAACGAAGCCGGAGAAGACGCAGGCTGAGATGTCTGTTTCTTGTCCGGCTTTTTTATTTTAATGGAGGAAAAGAATTATGGATGCTCTTTTAACCGGTGAGATCAAACCGCTTTATTTGAAGTATCTTTCAGCAGCTTTTGGGAGTGCCCTTATAAGCTCTATCTACGGCGTAGTCGACATGGCCATGGTGGGACAATACCAGGGGCCGGATGGAACAGCGGCATTGGCCGTTGTGGCACCGGTATGGAATATAATCTACTCACTGGGACTCTTGATGGGAATAGGAGGAAGTGTCATCTATTCACTCAAGAAGGGCAACAATAACGGAAAAGAGGGAAATGAAAATGAATATTTCACATCGTCCCTCATCGGTTCAATTATCCTGGCAATTATTGCCACAATAGCACTCTTTCTCTTTGAGGACTCCATCCTGACCTTTTTCGGAGCCAATGAGAATCTTCTGGGACACGCAAAGGATTACCTGAGGCCGATTAAACTGGTCTTCCCGCTCTTTCTCTTCAACCAGATGCTTGCTTCCTACCTCAGAAATGACAATGCACCGGGACTTGCCACTCTCGGTGTGCTCTCGGGAGGCATCTTCAACATTTTCGGGGACTATATTCTCGTCTTCCCGTGTGACTTGGGAATGTACGGGGCGGGACTTGCAACAGCAATTGGGAGTGCTATCTCATTTGTCATCATGCTCACACACTTCTTCTCGAAGAAGAACACGCTCCGTATACAGAGGCCGAAGAGACTAATGCACCAGCTTGGAAGAATTACAGTCACAGGTTTCTCCACATTCTTCATAGATATTGCAATGGGGATACTGACAATCCTCTTCAACAAACAGATTATGAAGTACCTTGGAGCCAGTGCACTCTCCGTTTACGGCCCTGTCATAAACGTAAGCACATTTGTGCAATGCTGTGCATACAGCGTGGGACAGGCTTCGCAGCCGATAATATCGACTAACTATGGGGCGGGAAAAGGAGAAAGAATAAAGGAGACGCTGAAGTGCAGCCTCATCACAACAGCTGTCTTCGGTCTCTTCTGGACGGCATTGAGCCTGATAGTTCCTAACTTGTATATAAGGATATTCATGAGTCCAACAGAGGAGATACTCAATATAGCACCGGCAATAATCAGGGTATATGCCGTCTCCTTCCTGCTGTTGCCGTATAATATCTACTCAACTTACTACTTCCAGGCAATCATAAAGCCGCAAACAGCTTTCATTGTCTCTGTGATGCGTGGCCTTGTGATAAGCGGAGCGCTCATCATGACCCTCCCACTCGTCTTCGCACCCGCCTCTCTTTGGTGGAGCATGCCCATAACTGAGGCCCTTGTCGCCCTCTATGTGACAGTGAAGATAAAATCCTACACAAAGGCACTACCACAAAACAAGTAAAACAGGAGGAAGTCATACGGCTTCCTCTCTTCTTTACACCATAAGAAAATAATCATTGCCAATACCCCTACCCCGGGTGACACTAGGCATATCCAAATGGAGGGATAAACAAATGAGAAAAGTATTAATCGTATTATTGTCGGTTCTTCTTGCCCTTTCTTTCGTATCATGCGAGAAAGACAAGTCAGGGGAAATCATTGCGGTCTATGATGAGTATGTGAGAGGAAATAACTTCGTGCAAGGAGCTTTCTTTTCTCTCAATGGTCTAGCCAAGTCAGTAAAAGACGGATACATATATTACAATGACGAAACAACACTAAGTGGACAGGATATTACCAACAAGAGCTACTATGTTGGTAGCATTATCAAAATAGTTGATGGAATCAAATCATTGAATGTTACAGCTGCTGTAGCGAAGTCAGGGACAATCACAATAAAGAGCGACTCTGCAGGAACTACATATGGTAGGACATTTACTTTTACAGACTGCGTAATAAATGCAACCTATGATGATTATTCCGAGAAAGAGACTAAAAAAGACCAAACAACAACCCTGACTGTAAACGGAACTTACTCTTATGAAGACAAGTATGATGAAAACAAAGAAGACTTGTTATCTTGGACAAACTGCTATAATTTTAACATCAATGGACAAACCTACAAATTGGAAAATGAATATGACGGAAATAACAACTTGACATCCGTTAAAATAAATGGAAAACCTGTTGATTTAAAACTTGTAAACGCCGGAAATTAAGCTTTTGGCTTGGATTGTAATTAGGGTGTCCGTCGGGCACCCTTCTCTTTTGCTCGCTCTTTATCAAGAAAGGAATATCTGTTTGTCATCTTTCCGCTTTTGTTTCATAATTACCTCAAATAGGTGAACAAACATGGAAAATAATAATAAAGTCAGAACACTCCTTGTAAAGGAGAGCGTCTTTGCAGATAACAACAAAGAGGCCGATAAACTCAGAAATGAACTCAAAGAGAAGGGAGTTTTCCTCATGAACCTGATGTCTAGTCCGGGCTCCGGGAAGACAACAACCCTCACCAGAATTATTGAAAGTCTCAAGGATGAGTTCAATATCGGGGTCATGGAGGCCGATATCGACAGCGATGTCGACGCCGTGAAGATAAAGAAGCTTGGAGTTAAGTCCATCCAGCTCCACACCGGCGGGATGTGCCACCTCGATGCGGCGATGACACGGCAGGGACTTGAGGGAGTCGGCATTGATGATCTCGATTTCGTAACCCTTGAGAATGTCGGCAACCTCATCTGCCCGGCAGAATTCGACACTGGAGCTGTGAAGAATGTCATGATTCTCTCTGTTCCGGAAGGCGACGACAAGCCACTGAAGTATCCACTGATGTTCAGCACAGTAGATGCTGTAATTATCAACAAGATTGATGCTGCAGCCTTCTTCGATTTTGATCTTGAGAAGTGCAAAGGTTATATAAAGGAAAGAAACAAAAAGAATCCCCCTGTCTTTGCAATATCTGCCAAGACCGGGGAGGGGGTGGATGAACTCGTCAAATGGCTGAGGAATGAAATCCTTGAATGGAAAAGAAAATAGGAGGGGAATATGGCAAGGGAAAACATCATTAAGCTTGGTCAGAAAATTACTGACAGGATAGGTGTCAAGGTTACAGAAAACGACCCGGAATATTGGGGCCTCAATACTGTTCTTACTGACGAGATGGCTGACATTGCCCTCAAGATGGATGTCAGGAAGCCAGTCACACTGGATGAGCTCCAAAAGAAGACAGGTATAGAGAGGGCTCACCTTGAGAAGGTCCTCTACGACATGGCTTATGTCGGGATCATTGAATACAATTGGGAGAACGAGAGACACGAGAAACAATATGTTCTTCCGATGTTCGTTCCCGGAAGTGCCGAATTCACCAACATGAGACAGAGTCAGCTTGATGAGCATCCGGAGCTTGGTAAATTCTTCGAGAACATGTCACGCCTTCCCCTTGAGAAAGTAACCCCCTTCGTTCCGATGGGAGGAGCAGGAATCGGCATGCATGTCATTCCCGTCGAAAAGGCCATCAATATGGAGAGCAAGGCAATAAACCTCGAAAAAATTTCCTATTGGCTTGATAAGTATGAGGGCCAGTATGCAGCATCCCCATGTTCATGCCGTATGTCACGCAAGACCTTCGACGAAGGATGCGCAGATAACCCAGAGGATTGGTGTATCGGAGTCGGGGACATGGCTCGCTACCTTGTCGAGACCGAGAGGGGCCACTATATAACAAAGGAAGAAGCCCTTGCCATCATGAAGAGAGCTGAAGACCTGGGCTTTGTCCACCAGATTACAAACATCGACGGTGAGAACAAGATATTTGCTATATGCAACTGTAATGTCAATGTCTGCTATGCTCTCCGTACCAGCCAGCTCTTCAATACCCCTAACCTTTCACGTAGCGCCTATGTTGCAAAGGTTACGAAGGAAGACTGTGTCGCATGCGGAAAGTGTGTAGAGTTCTGCCCGGCAGGTGCAGTGAAACTCGGACAAAAACTATGCAAGAAGGACGGAAGCGAAGTCGAGTACCCGAAGCAGGTTCTCCCGGATGACGTGAAATGGGGTAAGCACATGTGGGCACCCGACTACAGGGACAAAAATAGGACCAACTCCTACGAAAGCGGTACCGCACCTTGTAAGAGTAGCTGCCCGGCCCACATTGCAGTCCAGGGCTACCTCAAACTTGCAGGACAGGGTAAATACCAGGAGGCACTGGCCTTGATCAAGAAGGACAATCCGCTTCCGGCAATATGCGGTAAGATCTGTAACCGCCGCTGTGAGGAGGCATGCACAAGAGGCACCCTCGATAAGGCTGTTGCAATAGACGAAGTCAAGAACTTCCTTGCCCAGAGAGATCTCAAGAGCGAGACAAGATATATTCCAGAAAAACATATCCCATCAAACAGAGGACCGTTTACAGAAAAGATAGCAATCATCGGAGCGGGACCCGCAGGACTGAGTGCAGCATATTTCCTTGCCCTCCTCGGCTATACCCCGACTGTCTTTGACAAGAACAGCGAAGCGGGAGGAATGGTAAGGTATGGAATCCCGTCATTCAAGCTTGAAAAGGATGTAATAAAGGCTGAAGTTGAAGTCATAAAGGAACTTGGGGTAGAATTCAGGTTCAATACAGAAGTCGGTAAGGACATAACAATAGCTGACCTCAGAAAAGAAGGTTATAAGGCATTCTACCTTGCAATAGGCTGCCAGGGAGGAAGAAAACCGGGAGTCGAAGGCGAGAACGGAGAAGGTGCAATGACAGCACTTGAGCTTCTTTTCTCTCCTCTCGAGAAAAAACTCGGAAAGAAAACTGTCGTAGTCGGTGGAGGTAACGTTGCAATAGATGCTGCACGCACAGCCATCCGTCTTGCAGATGAAGTCTCCCTCTTCTCACTTGAAAGCAGGAGCGAGATGCCTGCAGGAGACGAGGAGATTGAAGAGGCGGAGAACGAGAAAATCTCAATCAACCCGGGTTGGGGTCCTAAGGAGGTTGTGAGAGACACATCCGGTGCTGTTATTGCACTAGTCTTCAAAAAGTGTACTTCCGTATTTGATTCAGAGAAGCGTTTCAACCCGGTATATGACGAGAATGACACAATCACAGTTGAGTGCGACAGTGTTGTATTCGCCATCGGGCAGAAGGCAGAATGGAATGACCTTTTAAAGGGTGAGGATGTAGAGCTCAGAAGAAACGGACTTGTTGTTGCTGATCCCCTCACCTATGAGACATCTGTCAGTGATATCTTTGCCGGTGGCGATGTATACTCGGGTCCGAAATTCGCAATTGACGCCATTGCTGCAGGACGTGAAGCCGCGATATCGATGCACCGCTATGTGCAGCCACACTCCTCCCTCACAATCGGAAGAAACAGAAGAGACTTCAATATCCTGGACAAGGAGAACATTCTTATAAAGGAATATGACAGGACAGAGAGACAGAGTGCACAAACAGACAGAAAGGTGAGCGTGAAATCCTTCAATGACCAGAGACTTCCATTTACAGAAGAGCAGGTAAGAAAGGAGACCGCACGTTGTCTCGGATGTGGAGCAAGTGTTGTTGACCCCAACAGATGCATAGGCTGCGGTGTCTGTACAACAAAGTGTGAGTTTGATGCAATCAAGCTCTACAGAGTACACCCGGAAGCTTCCACAATGGTCAGAAGTGAGGACAAGCTCAAAGCTATTGCCAAGTATGCTCTCAAGAGAGGTATAAGAATCTTGAAGAACCCAAACAGCACATCAGACCCGGCAAAACTGAAACCGGGACAGGCACCGAGGAATAAAAATGCATGAACTAGGCATAGTCTTCTCCATTCTTGATAGACTCGAAGATGTGGCGAAAGAGAATAATCTCAGCCACATCAGGAGAGTTACGCTTGAACTGGGAGAAGTATCAACAGTAATACCTGAATACGTAACACCCTGCTTTGACTGGGCTGTCAAGAAACGTCCTCTCTTCGGAGACACCAGTCTGGAAATCGAGACAATCCACGCTGTTACAATTTGCAACAACTGCCACAAGACCTACGATACCGTCCCTAACGGCATCACATGCCCGTTCTGTGGCTCGAGAGAGACGGAACTCGTGACAGGAAATGAAATAAACATAAAGGAAATTGAGGCTGAATAGTCTTATATTCAGCAGTCCGGATGCGATATTCTTCATTTGAATACCCCGGACTGCTTTTTTTACAAATATTTTCTAACAAGGTCATAATCTGACCTAGTACAGGCATTATAATAAAGCCATGGAAGGAGGAATCACAATGGTGATGCTGATATGGCTTACAATGCTTGCTTTTTTCTATCTCTGGATTACGAAGCTCATAAGACTTCTGGAAGGGAAGATTGAAAAAGCGGAAATAACCTTGAGAGGAATGAGAAGGGAGGAGAAAACATGAAGGACTATTTGATTGTGGGAATATGCATACTTTTGACAATCGGGTTCGCAGCACTATTTGTACGCACGCTGAAGCTTGCCTCGAAAGTCATGAGGCTGGAGGAGATATCATTCATGAACTTCAGTGAAGAGATTAACGGAAAACTGGAAAAGGGAAATTGAGACACTGTCTTAAAGGAGGAATCATGGTACATTTTCAGGCATTGGGAGTTAAGGATAGTTTCAAGGATTATATGAAGTTCTTCACTCTTGCACTTGATAAGCCCCGCCTTACATTCAAAGGTTACAACGGCACTTACTATTATAAAAATCTGGGGCATGCAGAGTTCTCGGCAGCCGTTGTTGAGAATAAGGATGGTGAAAAAACTCTTATGGGACTCGGAACCCACATTATGGGGCATCATAACTACCGCATGAGGATAGAAGAGGTTCTGGAGAATGATGAGATGTCTGCCCTCTGTGTTTGCACTCCCCTTGAGGGAGACATTGTCAACATCCCCGTCTCCTTTGTACTCTCAGATGTACTTCCGTCCATCCTTCCCGGAGATACTGTTGTCTTCCAGGGGGTGGCAGCACTCTCTACCGGAAAATTCTTCTTCTCAGAGGAAGAGGCAGAAAATGAGCTGGGATGGAAAGGCCAAAGATACATGGGAGGAGAGCTACATCTCGCCCCAAGACTTATTCTCTACAAAATGGATCCCTCACTTGATAAGGAATACACCTATATCTACACAAAAGTGAAGAAAATAGAAAAACACCTGTGCCTCTCCCAAATCAACCGCGAAGACTTCGTACCTCTCTACACTCTTGAAGCAGAGTCCCCCTTTGGTGACATCACAATAGCTGTAGCTGAGGAGGATCTTCCAGGACAAGTGATCATAAGGCTCATCAGCAATGCGGAGGTGTATCTTTATGGCATCATCAACTTCTCGGGAGATGTTGGTATAGGTGAATACCAGGAAGGTGCAGTCTTTGACGAGGAGCATCTTTTGAGAGTACTCAGAGAAGCTCTTGAGACAGGAGACTTTGAAAGGCTATGGAAAAACATGACTGAAGACTGTTCCTACTATGGGTACGCTGGACGAAGACTCAATGGCAGAGATGCAATAACAGCAAAGCTGAAGGAAGTATGGGACGCACAGCACGAGAATGAGAAGGACATCCAGCACCATGCAATCGGACGTATTACAGAGGTCATCAGTCCCGAAAAGGCGAAATACGGAATTGGGAAACACAGTCTCCTCTCCTATTGTGATCCTAATGACGGTGTGCTCTGTCTCGACTTCATCGAAGTGACAGACGGAAAGATATCGAAAGTAGAGTTCATCTATGATCCGGTTTACAAGTTTGAGGTAATTCCACCGGAGGAGAATCCCATAGAAGCAAAGTACAGAGAGTTAAAACCTGTCAGGACAGATAGAACCGAAGAGGAATGGCAAAAACTCATACTTTCCTGGCTTGGAAAGGAGGATACAGACTCTGCAGAATTCTATTCCGGTCTCGTGCCGGAGTCCACAGCACAGGTTCTCGGCGAAGAAATATGCGGTAAGGAGAACGTTTATGTGGGCATAAAAGCTCTTAAAAATGGCAGCATACCGCTCTCTACCCTCAAAATATCCGTCAGGACCAATAAAGAAGGACAAATGGAACGATTGGAAATCACCCAAGAGTAACATGAGGGGCTGGAGCTACAGTTGCTCTGCCCCTTTTTCTATATACCCCAGGAAGGCATCCACTATATCCCTATTGTCCCTGAAGCCGGTCGGCCTTGCCCTCAGGTATCTAACCCAGCGTCCAGACCGGATGGGAATGAGATTGATCGAGAGATTATTTTGCAACATCCATGTCTTACCCGGAACAAAGGCAATCCCTGTCCCGTTGGAAAGTAAACTTGTCATAATTGACGGGTTGTCACAGATAATGGAATGGCGAAAGTTCAGACCGTTCTGCTTAGCATAGTATTCCTCAATGGAGCCGAGTGAGTAATCTCTGTTGAGCCCTATCAGCTGGTAATCGAGTATCTCATCAAAGCCCATATTATCGGGTTTGACAGGTGAGAGGACCCTCGGAAGGGCTATGACAATATCCTCTTTGAACACGACTTCCCTGTGTTCAACCCTGATTCCATCTGTGGACGAGACATAATCATAAGGGCTTGTTGCCTGAGCATCTATTATTATGTCCGGAGTCTCATCTCTTGAGTCACGGTACATGAGGATAATGTTTATATCCGGGTAATCGTGATGGAATTCTGATATCACATTCGAGATGAATGGCTGAGCCGCATTTACCTTGATTTTGAGCTCCCTCGCCTTCTTCTTTACATCACGGCTGAGTTCAAGTATTTCCGTTTCATATGAAATAATCTTTGTCACGAGGGGAAGAAGCATTTTCCCTTCATCAGTGAGCCTGACAGAACGCCCGTCTCTTGCAAAAAGTGATAACCCGAGTTCTCCCTCAAGTTTCTTTATGCTGATACTGAGGGCCGGCTGTGATATGTGCAGGTTATCGGCCGCAAGTGACACATTCTTTGTCAAGGCAACCTCATAAAAGCCTCTGAGCTGACGTAATTCCATAAATCTATAAATATCATAAATAAAAGTATAAGTAAATTATATTTGTTGTTTATAAATAAAACCCATACCATAAAAAGAGGAGAAAAATAGAAGATGAAATACCGCTACAGACTCGGGCGCAATGTCTATGAAACACACCAGACAACAACAGCCGCAATACTACTCTTACCGACTTTTGTAGCATTGTTCTTCCTTTACATATACCCTGCCCTCCAGGTATTCTGGCTCGGCTTCACACAGACAAACACAATCACCGGGATATCGAAATGGATAGGGCTCGATAACTACCGCTTCCTCTTCAAAAATGAGATATTCCTCAAATCAGTTGCAAACACATTCATATTCACGTTTGTGAAGCTTATCCTTGAAGTCACGATTTCACTAATGCTGGCAGTCTTCCTTGACATGAATATCCCGATGAGAAAATATCTCAGGGTTTGTTACTTCCTTCCGGTAATAGTTCCGGTTGTGGCTTCATCGATTATTTTCATGTGGCTGTATGATCCGCAGATAGGCCCGTTGAATCAACTTTTGAAGTTTCTCCATCTTCCAACAAGTAATTTCATATATGACACAAACTCTGCTCTCTTCAGCATCATCATATTTGCAGTCTGGAGAGCAATCGGCTACGACATAATAGTCTTCATCTCGGCTTTGCAGGGGATAAACCAGAATGCAATCGAAGCTGCAAAGATTGACGGAGCAAGCGAGAGCCAGATTCTCTTCAGAATTAAACTCCCATTACTAAGACCCGTCATAGCATTTGTTGTCATGATGGGACTTATCGGATGTTTCCAGTCATTCACGGAAGTCGACATAATGACTGACGGAGGCCCGGAGTATTCGACAATCCTCATGGTCAATTACATCTACAAACAGGCATTTGGCAACTCGAAGATGGGGCGTGGTGCGGCTGCAAGTGTTGTTCTTTTTGTAATCATTCTTGCATTCACAATCATCCAGAAAAGGCTGGCAGCGAAAAAGGAGGAAGGTGATGAGTATTAAGAAGAGAGGCCTCAACCACTATAATATCCCCGTCTTTATCGTCCTCCTTGTAATCTCCATCATTATGATTTATCCATTCATCTGGATGGTCTTCTCAGCATTCAAAACACAGAAGGATGTATACACAGTCCCGATCAGACTTCTGCCATCAAGTTTCACATTTGATAACTTCCTGAAGGTTTTCAAAATGATTCCCTTCGGTCGCTATTATATAAACTCACTCATAACATCTGTACTCCAGACAGCTCTCCAGATAGCCATGAGCATACTTGCCGGATATGCATTTGCCAAACTTAACTTTCCACTCAAGAAGACCCTTTACATTGTTGTCCAGAGTGCAATGTTTGTTCCCATGTCCGTTCTCATCATACCGCTTTACCAAATGGTCTGTGACACGGGCCTGACAGATACCTATGCCGGCATAATTCTCCCTCAAACATTGGGAGTCTTCACAACAATGCTTCTCATCTCTTTTTTTGTTTCCATACCGAACGACCTCATTGATGCCGCCAAGATAGACGGATGCGGTTACTTCAGAATTCTCTGGAATGTGATAATTCCCTCTTCCACAACCAGTATAAGTGCTGCAGTTCTCTATGCGTTTCTCTCTCATTGGAAGGCATACCTATGGCCACTTCTGGTTACAAACAAAACGGAAATGAGAACACTAGCAGTCGGCCTGAAGTATCTGATTAGCGAAGCAAGCTCCGCTTACCAGGTCATGATGGCCGGCGCCCTTATGAGCATTCTTCCTCTTGTTGTCGTCTACATCATCTGCGAAAAGCAATTTGTCCGGTCGATAACACTGACAGGACTCAAAGGCTGAAAAGAAATCGACAGGGTATCCTGTTGAAATAAACTCAAGGAGTGGAAAAATGAAAACCTCTCGTATTATTGCCCTTTTGACGGCTTTGCTTCTGATTCCTTCTCTTCTCTTTGCCCAGGGAAAGGCAGAAACAACAGAATCCACAGGTCCGGTGGAAATTGAAGTCTGGTATGCTCTCAGCGGAACAACCGGCGAAAATTTCCTGAGAGCTGTTGAACACTTCAATGCATCACAGTCAGACATTGTCGCTGTCGCATCCTACTCAGGTGGCTATAGTGATACTGCCACAAAGATTACAGCTGCTCTGAAAAGCAACTCCACTCCTGATGTCATCATCGGAGGACAGGTCACCTATACAGGCGCATATGGCAACTTCTATGCCGGCAACCAGGCCCAGGCTGACCCCGAGTTCGATTTTGACGATGTCTTCGAAGGTCTCTGGGGTTATGGAATATATGACGGGCAGTATTGCAATATTCCATATAACATGAGCACAAACACAATGTTCTACAACAAGGCTCTCCTCGAAGAAGCAGGCTTCGACATGGAGAATAATGCTCCAACGAGCTGGGACGAGTTCATGGAACTCTGCATGAAACTCAAGGAATATTACAAAGATAAGGAAGGCTTCATACCATTTGTAGTACAGGATGAGGACTGGCTCTCCAACTCCCAGATTATGCAATGCAATAATCCGGTCATCACCGCAAATGCAGATTATTCTGTAAAGAGCGCCGCATGGGGGACAGAGGAGTGTGCAAAAGTTGCCGCATGGTGGCAAAACATGGTCAAAAACGGCTGTATGGACATGACCATGAACAAGACAGGAAATAACATCTTCCTTGCAGGGAATGCCGCTTTCTTTGCCGGTTCATCAACAAAGATCAGCGAATGGACACCTACAATGGGTGAAAATCTCTGTGCTGTCGAGATGCCCTACTTCGATGTCAAGAAGGTTGCCCTCGGCGGAAGCTGTGTAGCCATCTACCCCAAGACCACTCAGCGCACAGATGCGGCATGGGAATTCGTGAAGTTCATCTGTTCTGCTGATGAGAACGCCCAGTTTGCAGTTGACAGCGGATACCTCCCAATCAGAAAGTCATCATTCGAGAGTGAAAGCGTGAAGAACGCTATTGCGACAATGCCTGCCTATGCCATTGCATTCAAACAGCTTTCCTATGCTGATGCATACCTTAATATCGATGACTATGCCGCAAAGGCCGTTGCTCTCAGCAAGTTCAGAACACTTGTCACAAATGACCTGAGCTATGATCCTCTGAAAGCTATGCAAGAGTCTGCTGACGCTTACAATCTGGAAGCCAACTGACATCCGGGAGTAGTATAATCTTTATCTCCATGGTGTTATATGCCATGGAGAGATAATTTTGAAAGGAAAAACAATGGACAGAGATATTATCAGGAAAAGTCTGGAGGCATTTGCCGTCGGTGACGCATTTGGAAAAGCCACGGAATATTGCTCTAGAGAGGAGATTGCAACGCATTACAGTTATATAACAACCATCCTGTCTCCTGAGGAGTCTCTCTCCCATAAAGATGTGGCATGCTGTCATGTGACTGATGATACAGAACAGGTTGTCTACCTGATTGACGAGTATGCCAATGAAAGGAGAATTGATGCCCATGATACTGCCCTCACCCTCCTTAGGTGGTTTAGGAAGACCGATGCCATGAAATACATCGGACCCAGTTCCTTCAATGCACTCAACACAATAGAGAACGGTGGTGACATCGGCAAAGCAGGAATTCACGGGACAACATGCGGGGGGATTATGCGCTCCCCTGCAGCCATCTACTTCTCCTCAGAAGAAACGCTTGAGAAAAACATTTATGAATGCCTCAAGCCGACCCACAACACGTCCGTCGCCATGTCAGCTGCAGTTTCCTACGGCTATGCCATGCTGGAAGCTTCAAAAAATAATGCCACAGTTGACAGCATAATAGGAAAGGCAATATATGGAGCTGAAAGAGGAGCCGGGTATGGTAACAGTGAACGGGTAACGGGAGTCGGGCCGAGTCTTGTATACAGACTGCCTTTCCTTAAAAAGGTAATCCCAACTCTCGAAGATGACGTAGCTTTCAAGACATTTCTCTATGATATTCTCGGCACTACCCTCTCATCCATCGACACATCAAGTGCTGTGTTTGCACTTTTGATGTATACGAATGGTGATACAATGAGGACAATCAGGCTTGCAACTGAGACCGGTGGTGATACCGATACCATAGCGGCTCTTGCGGGGGCATTGGCTGCTGTCTACAGCAAAGGACACAATATTCCACAGAAAATGATAGATAATGTATCTAGTGCGAATAATATCGACTTTAAAGCATTGTCTGATAAAATATTTACTATTCAATGAGGTGAAAATGAAATTATCAACTTCGACGAACTTAATAGCATTCAGACCCGACTGGGTTTCCTATGTTCCAACCCTTGACTCAATGAAACGGCTCAAGAAGGTTGGATTTGATGCTGTTGATTTGAACATATCAGATGCAGGAAAATCATTCTTCCGTCTCGCTGATCCCGACTGGAGAGAATGGATTGGAGAGATAAAGGAGCTTTCGGAGTCTCTCTCTTTTCCCATCACACAGTCACATGCTCCCTTCTACAATGCCATAGAGCCCGAAAGCCCGAAGGCTGCAGTGTGGGAACCCCTTATCAGGAGGGCAATCGAAGCCTCAGGCATGCTCGGTATTCCCTGGATTATCATGCATCCGGGGACCTACCCTGACGACAGCTATGAGTTCAAGGAATCAAAGAGAAGAAACTATGAATACTTCATGCCTTATATCGAGCTTGCAGCAAAATATGGATGTGGCATTGCCATTGAAAACATGGCAGATAACTTCATCAAGACATATCTGAGACCAAGCACAGTCTATTGTTCAAGACATGTTGAGCTTGTAGACCTTGTTGACTCCTTCCATTCAGACAATGTAGGCATATGCTGGGATTTCGGACACGCAAACCTCATGGGACTTGACCAAAGGGAAGCTCTCAGATACATGGGAAAGATGCTGAAAGCTACCCATGTTGCAGACAACTCCGGCTTCAATGATGACCATATCATGCCGTTCCAGGGCGTGATTGACTGGAGACGGATCCTTCCTGTCCTGGGAGAAATCGGGTACGAGGGTGACCTTACATACGAGATTCATAACTCGACCTCCCGCCTTCCCGACAACATACTCGATGATGTTGCTTCCCTTGCGGAGAAAGTAGGACGGTATCTCCTGGCCCTTGCGGAGGGTAAGGCAGTCTGAGCCACTATATTTATACCCCCTCTTTTCTGATGCCGACACCGGCATCATTTTTATTTGCATCCAGGAAACTATGATTCATGCTTATCTCAGCCTGCACATTGCTTCTCAGCTGACCGTCCTCATAAGCCCCTCCCGGTGAGAGTCATCTCTTCAACCGTCATAGCCGTCTCTTATGAGATTTCTCAAGCCTTCGATAATTTGGTCTGCCGTATAACCACCGAACCTATCAAGATGAGCTTCGACAACTGCTCTTATCTGCTTGCCTTCGGCATCCTTCTCAAAGTATTTCTTGTACTCATTCTGT
>CAVHPV010000046.1:0-17356 GCA_963638045.1 Faecalibacterium sp. CAG:74
CTCTGAAAATAAAAAGGTGGGAACTACTGTAACCACTTATATCTCTAAGAATCTTTGTGAAAACATAACAAGAGAAACAGAAGAAAACAATAAAGGCCTTGAGATAAAGTATCTTGGTACAGGAGATGACACCGAAAAAGCAGAGATTGTAAGCTATGAAAAGTCCAGTGGTAAGCTGGAATTTGTTGTCTATCACTTCAGTAGGTATGCGATTGTATCAAACACAGCAGTCGTTGCTGACAATAAAGGAAATGTATATTCAGTAAATGCAACAGACGATACAGCAGAAAAGGTTTTGAAAACTGCTCTCGGAAAGGTCGACACATCAAATGGCATTACTACTATAACGTTGCTAAAGGATGTTACTCTTGATGAAACATTGCAATTAAAAAACAAATCATTGACTTTGAATTTGAATGGTAAAACTATAACTAATTCGAAAGTATGGGCTGGGGCTGATGTATCATCTAATCCTTACTTGATTCTGATCGATGGTGGAAACATTACCATCACAGGTGACGGAAATATAATGGCTAATTCTAATTTTAAGGAAGTTGATGATAGACGATTTAGTGGCGCTACCGATGAAGATGCCCGTATGTTTGCTATGAGAGTGGAGAACGGAGGAAATGTCACGATCGAGAATGGAGAGTTCGAAGGTAGTGGTGACTGTATATATGTTTACGAAGGAAATGTAAACATAAAAAACGGAAAGTTCTCGCTCCAGTATGACTGGGAGTCTGAAGCGTATAAAGGCCATTTCTTGCTGAACTGCAATAACGGAAACTTTACTGGAGGAAAAGCTGATATTGATGTAACCGGAGGAACCTTTGTTAATTATAACCCAAAGCTGGGAAATGGAAAGGCCGGCACGGAACAGGATTTTGTAGTTGTAGGATATAAGGTGACAGTATCAGAAGAGACTTCTGAAAAGCTTTATAGCGTCTCTAAATGTACCAACCACTCTTATAAATGGGTTCTTGATGAGGATGAAGACTTATTTAATTACACATGTTCTCTGTGCGGTTGCGTTGAAAAAACTGAGGAGCAGAAAGTGGAAGTACCGTACTGGAGCTCTGATAAAACCATGATGGGTGGAACAGTGGGAGCCGGCGACTATGAAGTGACTTATGTAATGGGTGACAATGCTTATTTTGATGTTAAAGGTGCTTATCATGGGAAATTGACTCAGATTGATGACGCTAAGTTCACAGCCTTCTGGCCAGGTGGTAGTAGAAAGACAAAGAATTACTATATAGAGTACTATATGAACACTAACCAGTTTACGGCGAAAAAAGCTGGTGATAACGGAACTTATAATTTTTACGTTGCCGAAAGATATGACGGAAATACTAAAACTATAACATATGGTGTAAGAAACAGCATTCGTGCTTGTGTCTATTTGGGTGAGACTGAAGAAGATGTTAAAAAGTTTGTGATGAAAGATTATATTGTGAACGGTACATATCCGAATCTTGCAGACACAGAAGTTAGAGATGAATCAGAAATTCCTGAGCAATACAAAAGCTTGATGACTACAGAGAACCTTTATCACACGATGACAATTGGAAATGATGTCAAATTCGTTCCATTGAGCAACTGATTGGCTGATTTGAGTCTTAAACTTTCTACTTCTTCCTTGTGAAATGTAGGAGGTATAATCAGAAGTTGAAAAAACGAATGTCATCTGCCTCCAAATAGGCAGTGCACATACAATTATTATTCCCCCGCACCCTCTGGTTTCTTGCTGGAGGGTGCTCTTCATTGGGAGGGGAGAGGGGGTTTGGTTTGGAGCAAAAAAAGAGGACTCCTTCTCAGAGTCCAGTATGGGCGGTATAAGGATTGAACTTATGACTTCCACCACGTCAAGGTGGCACTCTCCCGCTGAGTTAACCGCCCAATCTGCAAGAAGAATAAACCAAAGAGAGAATAGTGTCTAGTATCACTTGAGGAAAAAGTTGATGAGCTTTCTGTTTTTCTCCGTGTAGGGTCTGTAGCGCATGGGGAGATCTATCCATGTCTTCTTGTCAACTATGGAGGTGTAGTGAGAGAAGGTGTCGAATCCGCTCTTACCATGGTATCCTCCAATCCCGCTCTGTCTCACTCCTCCGAAGGGCATCTCGGATGTAGCAAGATGGATAAGGGTATCATTGACGCATCCTCCTCCGAAGAGGGTGTGTGTCATCACGTACTTTGCTTCCTTTTTATTCTTTGTGAAGATGTAGAGGGCAAGGGGATGATCATTATTGTTTATGTACTTGATACATTCCTCTATCTCCGTGTAGGGGATTATCGGGAAGATGGGGCCGAAGATCTCCTCCTGCATGACTGGATCTGTTGGAGTGACATTGCTCAACACTGTGGGCTCTATCTTGAGTGTGCTCTTTTCATATTTTCCACCATATATTGTCTTCTCATTGTCTATTAGCTTGATAATCCTCTCGAAGTGCTTCAAGTTGATTATCTTTCCCCATTCAGGGTTGGTGAGAGGATTATCTGTGGCCATCTTCTTTATCTCTTTTATGAGGGCAGATTCAAAGTCCTTCTGTATAGTCTTATCTATGAGGATATAGTCAGGAGCAACACATGTCTGTCCACAATTGATGAGCTTTCCGAAGGCTATACGTCTCGCCGAGAGTGATATATCAGCATCTTTTGTCACTATGCATGGACTCTTTCCTCCAAGTTCAAGTGTAACTGGGGTGAGGTGTTTTGCCGCCTTTTCCATAACTAGTTTTCCGACAGTCTTACTTCCAGTGAAGAAGATGTAGTCAAATTCAAGGTCGAGGAGTGACTCGTTCTCCTCCCTTCCTCCGTCTATCAAGGAAACAAGTCCCTCATCGAAAGTCTCCTCTATCATCCTCTTGAGAACTCTTGTGGTGTTTGGTGAGTAGGCAGAGGGTTTTAGGATGGCAGTGTTACCACCAGACAAAGCATCTGCAAGGGGCTCAAGCGTCAATAGAACAGGATAGTTCCATGGGCTCATTATCAAAGTATTGCCGTAGGGAAGGGGGCGGGTGAATGAGCGGGAGGCGAATTGAGAGAGGGGAGTGGGGACCCTTTTCTCCCTCATCCATTTACTTAGGTGCTTTCTTATGTATGTGATTTCGCTCAGCGTGAGTCTTATTTCACACATATCACTCTCAGCTTCCGGTTTTCCAAGGTCAAGAAGGAGGGCTTCTCTGAGTTCATCACTGTACTTTTCTATTGCCTCATAGAGCTTTCTAAGAGCTGAGAGTCTTTTTTCAAGTGTGAGTGTCTTTCCGCTTTCAAAATACTTTTTCTGATTATCGAGTATTCTTTTGATGCTTTCTCTGTCCATGAGAAGATAATACCCCATTTGATTTTGTTAGGCTACTTTATCCTCTTTGATTCCCTTCTCTGTCCACTTACCCGACTTGTAGCGCCATACAAAGAGGAGGGCCCTTACCACCCAGTCTATGTACATGCCCCACATGACTCCTCTCAGGCCGAAACCGAGTGTAAGTCCAAGCACCCTTGCAGACACTACACGGAAGATCCACATTGAGGAAACAGCAACTATCATTGTAAATGTCACATCACCAGCGCTCTTGAGTGCTTGTGGAAGAGTGAATGAGAGAGGCCAGATCAAAATCTGGATTATGAGGTTCTCGATTGTGACGAGAAGGGCAAGAGATGCTGTCTCTTCGGAGTAATTGTATGCATTGAGGATAACCGGTAGTAGTGACATCACGACTACGGATGTGAGGAAGATCAGAATATAGGCAAGGCGTACAAAGTATCTTGTATACCATCTCGCCTCATCGTAGCGGCCGGCTCCGCAACTCTGACCTCCACATACCATCAAAGCAAGTCCTGCGGCACTTCCAGTGACATTGGCAAAGGTTCCCATGTTATCGAGGAAGGCAAAGGAAGCTATCGATGCGGTTCCACATGCTGCTATTGTTGAAATCGTGACTATCTTACCCAACTGGAAGATTGAACTCTCCGCACCAGAAGGCAATGCTATTGAGAAGATTGTCTTTGCCATTCTGAAGTCGAATTCGAACTTCAATAGTGAATCAACATAAACTCTGAGCTTATGGGAGTGAACAAGGACAAGGAATATTACTGCCATTACGATACGTGAGAAGAGAGTACTCAGTCCCACTCCGAAAGCTCCCATGTTGAAGATGAAGAGGCATATTGCATTCCCGATTATGTTCACCACATTTCCGATAGTGGAGACTATGAATGTGCTCTCAGTCTTTCCCTGCGCTCTGAAGATAGCTGTGAGGGATGATGTGAGGGCCATAAACGGAAGTGATATGATAATCGGAATTGAGTAGTCGAGAGCTGCCTGGAAGACATCCTCCTCAACACTTCCGTATATAAGCCTCAATACTTGCTCTTTGAAGGTAAAGAAGACTCCACCGACAATAAGGGCTACAAAGAGGGCAAGATATAAAAGCTCCTTGGAGGCAAATCGTGCTCTTTCTTCATTCTCCATTCCGATGAGCTGCCCGACTATGACGCTTCCTCCTGTCCCGAATGCTGAGAAGAGTGCGATGAGAAAATTCTGGATGGTGTTGAAGCAGCTGACGCCGCTCACGCTTGCCTCTCCCGCCTGTGCGACCATGATTGTGTCTGCGATTCCTACTGTGACGGAGAGAAGTGTCTCCATCAAGAGGGGATAGTATATTTTTCTGAGCTCCTTCTTCGTAAAGAGCATTCCCGGTGTTTCCTGAAGTCTCATAGAACAAGAAAATATCCACATCGGATAAGACTTTCAAGAGTGTTGCCTTTTTCCTCTTATCTTATCCCTCTTTTGTGCTATACTCTCAGTGGAGACCAACTCCATCAATTCGATTTCGCTGGGGACTTTCGTGGGCAGAAAAACCAGTGGTGTTCATTCGCATTAAATCCTTACGACCATGCCCTCCGTACACCAGATATGTTACATGGTGAATTTCAGGCATGGAGTTATTTTATGGAAAACATCAAAGAGGAGAAGATCAGTCTTCTCACGTCATTTCTCGATAACGGACTTGTTCTCGATATGGAGAAAGATGATGCCTTGTCTTTCCTTTCCCTTTACAGGGATGAGGATATCAACCAATATATCGCCTACTATGGATTCGAATCAGCCTCGGGAGAACTTGTGTTTACTCCCAATACAACCTTCAGCTCCCTCAGGAGAGATATCCTCTTTGATAAGGTACTACAGAATCTTGTCATAGCATCGGTATCGGTTCTTCATGTTGATATCGAGAGAAAAATAAGGGCTTACGGTGAAAAACACAGACGCGGGAGTTATAATCCCGGGCTCAGCAGGAAGACTCTTGAGGATGTATGGTTTGAGTTCAATACCAGCTATCCTGTGTCCCTCAGGGAGAGCCTGAGCTCGTCCTACGGCCTTACCGCTGATTCCTTCTCGGGAGAGCTGGAGCTCATAAGTTATGCCTATGAGAGATCAAGGGAAGGTAGAAAGCTTATCGATCACACATTTACTGATTCTCCGGGAAAGGAGATGCCTTTCATGAAGGCCAATATGATTTCATCTGTTCTTTTGATGAACGAGAATCTTCTCAATTACAGCATGCATCCGATAAAAGGGACCTCCTTCAGTAATCTCCTTACTCTTCTTGATACATACGGCATGTCTGGCAAAAGAGTCGGATTGACAGATTGGTGAATTGAATCTATCGTCCTCTTATGAAAGTCTGGGCACACAGAGGGTTTTCCAGCATATACCCTGAAAATACAATGCTGGCATTTGAGAGAGCTGTTGAGAGCGGGGCTTATGGTGTTGAGATGGATGTCCATCTCTCATCTGACGGCTTTCCCGTTGTTATCCATGATGAGAGTCTTCTCCGTACTTGCGGAGTGGACAGGATGGTCGGAGACTGTACACTTGAGGAGCTTATCCATACGGTTGCTTCAAAGACACAGAACGACAGGTTCAATGTAACAATCCCGTCCTTTGAGGAGTTCTGTGCCTTTGTAAAGGAAAGCGGGACGAATGCGAATGTCGAGATTAAGACTGGCATCGTCTACTACCCGGGGATTGAAGAGAAGGTTGTGGAGATAATCAAGAAATATGGGATTGAAGAGAAAATAATATTCTCATCATTCAATTGGTTGAGCCTCATGATATGTAAGCGTCTCATCCCGTCCATCCCGTGCGGACTCCTCTTTGAGAAGCATATGAATGCAAGACACCTTGCATTCGAGGCTGCGTCCCTCGGCCTGGAGTACCTCCATCCCGACTTTGATTGTATTACAGATGAGATGGTCAATGAGTGCAGGGAAAACGGCATTGGAATCAACTCCTGGACAATCAACGATGACAGGAAGATGATAAAACTCAAAGAGTGGAATGCTGCGGGGTGCATTACAAACTCACCGGATATTGCCCTTAGAGTCCTAAATACTCTTTAGTGTCTCACCATCATAGAAGGAGTAGGGGATTATGACATTCTTTTCCTCAGGCTCCTTCCCGTTGATTATGTCAAAGAGCATCTGGGCAGTCTTGACTCCCTTGAGGTAGCCATGCTGGTCGATGGTAGTCAGCCTGTGGTCGATGTAGTTGTCATGGTATGTTCCGTCAAAACCTACAACAGAGACATCCTCGGGAACCCTTATTCCCCTTTCCATGAGCTCTCTGATTGCACCGACAGCCTGGATGTCTGACATGGTGACGATAGCACTTGGTAGGCCGTCATTGATTATGCGAGCTGTTGCCGCTTTTCCTCCCTCTATTGTTGCATTCTCCGGATATTGTCTTACCGGTCCCTCTATCTTGTACTCAGTCAGGGCTTTCCTGTATCCGATGCTTCTGAAGTTCGCAACACCCGGTGCGACTACATTAGTTGCCTCTATATAGGCTGCCCCAAGAAGGGTTATGATGGCAATGTCCCTGTGACCGCGCTTCAATACCTCCCTCATCTGGGTGCATGCAGCTTCTGTATTGTCTATTGAGACACTGTAACCTTCCTCCTCATCAATCGGATCGAGCCTGACAAGTGGAAGTTTTCTTCTCTGGAGTGCCTCCCTGACTCCGCCTCCGAAATCGAGTCCCATGCCGATGATTCCGTCTACAGTTGCACTTTTGATGGCTTCCGCTATCGAGTCATGAAGCGGGGGAATGAGTGTGAATGAGTAGCCGTTCTTCTCGCATGTTGTACCGATTCCCCTGAGAATATCGACAACATGGGGGTTGTCGAGTGATATGTCAAAGGACTGGGGGACAAGAAAGCCCAGTGAGAAGTGACGACCGAGTGAGAAGTTGCGGGCCATCGGGTCCGGTATATATTCAAGCTCCTTTGCAACTTTGAGAATCTTCTCGACAGCATCCTTGCTGATCCTCTCGGGATTGTTGAATGCAAAGGATACTGCTGTTTTTGAGTATCCGCTCTTCTTTGCTATATCCGCAATAGTTATACGTTTCTCACTCATCTTTCTGGCCTTGTGAACTAGTTTACATGCAATTAGTTTACCGGTCAAACTAGAAATTATGGCTTATTGGGTCCTGTCTTTCTATATGTTCATTATTTTGTGAAAATAGGGAAGTGTTGAGTATCTGTATCTTCGCTTGAACTCCTGTGGATGTAGAGTGTGGCTTCCTGTGATTAGGCCGATACAGCTTCATCTTTTTGTGCCTCACATAGTCTGACATGTTTAGAGGAACATTTCAAAAAGAGTTGCTCATTTTTTTCATATATGGTAGTGGAAATGCATCCTTTGCATTTCCTGCTCTGTAGGACCAAATTTAGCATGGCATATGGGTACTTTAAGCTGTGGCCTTGTACATACTTTCGGTTGTCCCGTGCGCGCAGGTGTAATGCACCGACTACAAGGAACACCAGAGCGAAGACTACATAGTCACAAACGGGATTATGCTTCGAACTGTGCTATCAGCCAATCCATAAGTAAGCCTTCTTTATTTATACTATGATTGCGTTCATAATCGTCTGAATGGTATTACAGGTATCATAAAAAAGAAATGCCCTTCGCATACTCATACTCTCGGCTGTATTTATCCCACAGCCTACGGAGCGTATCACTTTCGCGAATCTCTTTCATAATCTCCGGATAGTCTCTCAGAATCATGTCGCTACCACGTTTATGTGTCGTTCGTTCCAGCGCTCGCCTGAGAGTTGATTTGTTGCAATCAGCACTGCGAAGTGTGTAAAGGATATATACATCGTAATAATCTCTTGGACGGGTATTCGCAATGTTGCGAGACAGCACGGTTTCCAACTTCTCTGCCAACACCGTTTCAAGGTTGTAGGCAAGAATATTGATTTTTCGGTCATCGAAGAGTAGCGAGAAGGAATATTCTACCTCGCGAGGCGTTATCATGTCGCCAGTTGTAACATCCACCGTCAACGGTACGCTGATTGGCGGATAGTTCGCTTTTAGTGCGACCCGGATGCCGGGGTAATCGTCTGTTTCCCGAATGTCAGAGATACCGACGACCTCAAACTGCACGTCGTCGGCAATTTTGACAGCGCAAATCTCTGTAAAGATTTTGCGGATTTCTTCATGCGTCAGTGTGAAGCCTTTGATTGTTGTGTCTAAATCCATTGTTGCCCGTGTTTCCAGCCCTACAATGGTAGAAATCAGAAATCCTCCTTTGAGAATGAAATTGTTCTTAAATGGTGATAGCGAGATCCGTTCCAGCAGCCGCTCGAGCATATAGTTCTGCATGACAAGTTGCGCTGAGATATGCTTCTCTGCCGCTTTCTTCTTGATAAAGGCTTTCAATTGCATCGGATTTCTTTGTAATCATAGCAAAACCTCCATGTATCTTAGCACCTTTGGCTTCACGCAGAGCTTATCTGCATACTCAATCAAGCGGTGAATATTCTTATCTTTGGATAGTGCATAACGTCTCATAGCTTCTCCTACTATTTGGATATCACTGCCACTGCCACGCAGGATGTCACATAGTGTCCGCTCCAGATTGTAAACATGAATTGGATTTCCGGAGGGGGATTCAATTTTAATTATGCCGAACTCGTAGTTCTCCGGAATAACACGTTTGATGTTTAAGTTCTCCTTTTTCAATGACGGGGCATTATATCCCTTGGGGAAGGTCATTGTATATTTCGCCGGGGCACGGTCTGAATAGCCCAGTAGATATAGAGCGGTATCGTGGGAATAAATTCCGCGTCCATACTTACGCTGTAAAAGGTAGAAATCATCCTCCCACGCATTGCTTTGCACATAGAGGCCACGACCGAAGCGGTATATTTCACCTCTCTTGACAAGCTCCTGTAAAACACTGCGGTGCAGTCCGGCTTTTGTCACCTCTCCGGCAGTAATTGTGCCGTCCTTTGATGTTTCTAAGAGTTCTTCAATTTTCTCCCTGGCATTCATACTTCTCTCCTTGCTTCGACAATTACACATTAAATTATAGTGAAATAATGTGTGATTGTTAACTGCAAAACAACAAATATACATCAAATATAAGCGTTGGTTGAACGTGGAAAACAGCTGGGATATCAATAGACTCGGAAGGATTCTCTCCGGGGCAATATGTTCTGATTGGAAACTTAAGAAGTATGAACCAGGATTTCTCTTTTTTTCTTGCGGTGTAGTTCAATTTACCGATGAGTCGGAATCATCATTCGTCATCATAACAGCGAATAGGAAATGGTATTCTCTCCTTTTGTCTGTATCATAAGTCAATATCTGGGATGGCTGACTGCTCATTTATGCTCTATCTGTCTAATTTTGGACCTCAATATGAAAAAGATAATGTAGACTGTCTGTTTTTTCTCTTTCTATTGTTGCCCGGCAAACACTTTATTTATTATATTTTCACCATAATAAAAATTAATTAAATGGAGGTAGTCATGGGTTTTGGCAAACAGCTGAAAGAAGTGGCCATGTCTGTCCTGCCGATAGTCGTAATTGCGTCTATCCTCGGCTGGATATTCGGTATTTTCACCCTGTCACTATTTGTTCAATTCCTGTTCTCGGCTCTTCTGGTTGTCTTCGGACTTACTCTGTTCCTTCTTGGTGTAAACGTCGGGTTCCTTCCCGTCGGAAATCACCTGGGAGCAATGATCACTCAGAAGAAGAATGTTCCGCTATTGGTATTCTCGGGAATAGGACTTGGTATATTGATTACTCTTGCGGAGCCTGATGTGAAGGTTCTCTCTGACCAGGTGGCATCAATGAAGAGCGGGCTCAGTTCGTCCCTTCTTGTCTTCATTATTGCTGTCGGAGTGGGAATATTCATGGCAATTAGTTATGTCAGGGCACTGACGAGATTCTCTCTTAAGATCACCATGGCTATCGGGGTGGGGCTGATGTTCCTTGCCGCCTCATTCTGCCCGGAGTTCTTTGTCTCTGTCGGTTTTGATGCCGGTGGAGCAACGACAGGTCCGATGGCCGTACCTTTCATCATGGCATTGGGTATGGGAGTTGCATCGGTACACGGCCACCACGAGGAGGATTCTTTCGGTTATACGGGAATTGCATCAATCGGGCCTGTATTGGCTGTTCTTGTCTTCGGCGCATTTATGGGAAGCGGCTCGAGTATTGTAACGGATGATAGTTCTACCGCCGGTATGCTTGAGCTCTTCGGAGAAGTTGCACTTTCTGTCACGAAGTCTCTCCTTCCTCTTGTAATTATATGTATCCTTGTCCAGGTGTTCTTCATGAAGTTGCCACGTGTAAGAGCAACGAGGATGTATATGGGTATATTCTACTCATATGTAGGGATTACGCTCTTTTTGTTTGCTGTGGAGTCTTCATTCATGAGTGTTGCTAGGCTCCTGGGTACCACGATGGCTACAACAAGTCCGGGAATCCTGATTCCAATTGGGCTTCTCCTCGGTGCATGTGTAGTCCTTGCAGAGCCGGCCATCTGGGTTCTCACCGAGCAGGTTGAGGAGGTCAGTGAGGGAAAGATCAAGAGATTTGTGCTTCTCTCATTCATTGCAATCGGAGTTGCATGTGCAGTCATGCTCAGCATGATCCGTATTATCCATGGGACATCCATCTGGTATTTCCTCCTTCCGGGTTATGGAATAATTCTTGCACTTTTGCCATTTGTGCCTACACTTTTTGTAGGAATCGGTTTTGACTCCGGCGGAGTTGCAACCGGCCCTATGAGTTCGACGTTCCTTCTTCCGTTTGTATCCGGAGCAGCCTCTGTCCTTGCGGCGGACCCTGCTAGCATGGCATTTGGAATGATAGGTCTCATCGCCATGATGCCTATCCTGGCAATTGAGATACTCGGACTTGTCTTCTCCCTCAAAGTCAAAAAGGGAGATAAGAAACTGGAGGCGGAGAAATGAGTAAAGGTAAGATGCTTTTCGGCATTGTGAATAAAGGTGAGGCGGGGAAATTGATGGATTGCCTCCGCTCATGCGGTGCATATGGCGGTACTGTAATGTATGCCCACGGAACTGCACCGTCATCAATAATGTCGATGCTGGGACTGGGCGACAGCAAGAAGGAGATTCTGCTCTCCATGCTGACGGATGAGATTGAAAAGGCTTGTCTGGATGGCCTTAAGACATGCAAATGCAAGGGAGTGGTTGCACTCCTCGGTGAAAAGGGAGAGAAAAGTATGGATAACAGAGATTTATTGATGATTCAGGTTATATGTGAGAATGGTTATGCTGATGACATTATGGCTGCCGCAAGAAAGGAAGGCGCCAAGGGAGGCACCGTCCTCAAGGGACATGGAACTGCAAAGGAAGGGGACACGCAATTCTTCGGCTACCCGATTACTGCAGAGAAGGAGGTTCTTGTGATTGTCGAGGAGAAAGCTAAGGCTGAGAAAATCATTTCAGCTATCGACAGTCTTCCGTTCCTCAAACAGAAGGGCAAGGCTGTCATCTTCTCGCTTCCTGTTGCCCATTTCAGTACTATCGGCTGAAATACGTAGATTCTGTGTAGATTGGCTCCCATGGAAATCGTGGGGCCGTTTTTCTTCGTTTTTGTTGTTGACTGTTTGTTGTTATTTAATTAATTAAATATATGTTTCGATAGAATTCAATATCGATCTCACTTAGTATTTAGAGGTTCTATTTAAATTGATTAAACAGCTTTTTTCCCGTGTGAGGGAGTATAAAGGTAAGGCGATGATTACGCCACTATTCATGGTGCTGGAGGTCCTGATGGAGGTTCTTATTCCTGCTATTATGGCAAGAATAATCGATGTCGGGGTCGCGAATATGGATATGAAGATGATTCTCACTCTCTCCGCAATGCTTGTCATTTCGGCACTTCTTTCGCTGACGTTCGGAATCCTCGGGGCACGTTTCGGCTCCGTTGCGGCGGCAGGATTCTCCACAAATCTCCGTCATGATCTCTATGACAAGATCCAGTCTCTCTCCTTCTCCGATATCGACAAGTTCAGTCCATCCAGCCTTATTACCAGGCTTACAACAGATGTACAGAGAATACAAATGCTCTTCTCAATGTCCATCAGGATGTTTGTCAGATCTCCTATGATGCTTATTTTTGCTTCTGTCATGGCACTCAGGAACGGAGGGTCTCTCTCTATAATCTTCCTTGCTGTCATTCCTATTGTCGCCCTGGGAGTATATATCATGACACACAAGACACACAGATACTTCACTGCAGCATTCAAAGGATTTGATAGATTCAACCAGGTGGTAGGGGAGAACCTCTCCGGAATCAGAACGGTCAAGGCGTTCGTCAGAGAGGAGAAAGAGAAGGAAAAGTTCGACGAAAGTGCCAAGTATATCCGTGATAACTTTGAAAAGGCCGAGAAGATGATGGCAATGATGAACCCTCTTGTTATGTTCGTAGCTTACGGCTGTATGATTGCCATCTCATACTTTGGGGCAAGACTCGTGAACAGGGGAAATATGGACACAGGTGCTTTGATGAGTATTTACACATACTCAACCCAAATCCTCTCATCCCTCATGATGACGGGAATGATCATTATTATGTACACAATGAGTAAGCCCAGCATGGAGAGGGTGAGTGAGGTTCTCAGTTATGAGCCGACTATGGACAGCAACGAGAACGGGATAAAGGAAGTTCCCGACGGCTCCGTTGTCTTTGACCATGTTTCATTCGGATATAATTCATCTTCTTCTGTTCTCAAGGATATAAACCTCGAGATAAAGAGCGGTGAGATGGTCGGTGTGATCGGGACTACTGGAAGCGGTAAGACGACCCTTGTTTCCCTGATTGCGCGACTCTATGACCCGACAGCGGGCTCAGTCAGGGTCGGTGGCCACAGGACAGATGAATATAACTTGACGGCTCTGAGAGACAGCGTCTCGGTTGTCCTCCAGAAGAACACACTCTTCAGTGGAACAATTGCAGAAAATCTAAGGTGGGGGAATAAAGATGCAACTCTTGAAGAGATGGAAAAGGCTGCAGCCACAGCCTCAGCTCTCCCGTTCATCAAGGAAAAGGAAGCAGGCTTTGATTCTGTTGTAGAGCAGGGAGGAACCAACTTCTCCGGCGGACAGAGACAGAGACTATGCATAGCCCGTGCACTCTTGAAGAAACCCAAGATTCTCATAATGGATGACTCGACATCTGCTGTCGATACGGCAACGGACAGAGCCATCAGGGAAGCTTTGAGAAAGGATGTCAATTCGATGACAAGGATAATCATAAGCCAGCGTGTCTCGTCGATTGAGGATGCTGACAAGATTGTGATTATGAATAACGGCATGATCGAGGATGTGGGAACTCATGATGAGCTCCTTGGACGTAATGCCGGATACAGAAGTCTGTATGAGACACAGACAAGGAGGAACGCATAATGCCCGGACCGAACAATGCGGCAATGAGGAATATGCCGAAAGCTAAGAATCCTCTCAAGTCTTTCTCTAGACTCATGAAGTTTGTATTTCAGGGTAAGTGGGCATACATCATCCTTATCCTTGTATGTATTATAGTCTCTTCGCTTGCAACGACCTATTCAGCTACATTCATCGGTGAATTCATCGACGATGTGGTGATTCCCCTTAAGGGTGTTGAGAACCCGGACTTTACTCCGGCTTTGGTGGCACTCGGCAAGTTTGCTCTGGTCGTAGCTGTGGCACTTGTGACATCATTTATATCTTCCTGGGTGATGGTTGGTATTTCACAAGGCGCCATCTACAGGATGAGAACAGAGATGTTCAACAGGCTTGAGAGCCTTCCTCTCTCATACTTTGACCAGAACGCAAGAGGTACTATCATGAGTACCTTCAGTAATGATACCGATACTATCAACCAGCTTGTCTCGAATGGGCTTGTACAGCTCCTGACGGCCGGGATAACACTCGTGATGGTACTTGTCTCGATGTTCTCGAACAGCCTTGTTTTGACGCTGATTGTCATAGCATTCATCTTTATCACACTCTTTGCAACAAAGACTGTCGGCTCGAGGAGCGGGAAGTACTATGCATCCCAGCAGAAGGACCTTGCTGATGTCAATGGATTCATCGAGGAGATGATCAACGGGCAGAGGGTGATCAAGGTGTTTACACACGAAGAGGAGAGCCGCAAGGACTTTGCCGTCCTCAATGAGAAGTTGAACGTGTCGATGGCACAGGCAAACAGCTGGGCAGGGAGCATGGGACCATTGAATAACAACCTCGGACACTTGCAATATGTTGTGCTTGTTCTCTTTGGTGCTGTTGCAATAATAAACAACCCGCTTGTCTACACAATCGGAGGACTTGCAGCATTCCTGCAGCTTAGTAAGTCGTTCACTAATAATATCTCACAGATTTCACAGCAATCGAACAATGTCCTTGTCGCTCTTGCGGGTGCCGAGAGGGTTTTTGACCTTATGGACCAGAAGAGTGAGGAGGATAACGGGAAAGTGACCCTTGTGAGAGTGTCCGGACATGACAGCGGAATGCATGAGGTGAAGGAGAGTACAGGTAAGTGGGCTTGGAAGAAAGACGGAGAGCTCATTCCGTTCAGGGGTGGTGTCATCATGAAGGATGTTGATTTTGCCTATGTTCCGGGTAAACCTGTTCTCCATGACATATCACTCTATGCAAAGCCGGGTCAGAAGATAGCATTTGTCGGCGCGACAGGGGCCGGTAAAACAACGATTACCAATCTTCTCAACCGTTTCTATAATATAGAGAAGGGTGAGATTACGATTGACGGAATTAACATCATGGACATGGCGCTGCCGTCATTGAGGCGGAGCATGGCAATGGTACTTCAGGATACGAACCTCTTTACAGGTACTATCAGGGATAACATTCGCTACGGACGCCTTGACGCAACTAGAGAGGATATCGTGAAAGCTGCAAAGCTTGCCAATGCCCATGAGTTCATCATGATGATGCCTAACGGCTACGATACCGTCATAACCAATAATGGAGAGAATCTCTCCCAGGGACAGCGTCAGCTTCTCTCGATTGCACGCTGTGCAGTCGGTAATCCTCCTATCCTCATCATGGACGAGGCAACAAGCAGCATTGACACATACACGGAGGCTCTTGTGCAATCCGGTATGGACAAGCTTATGGAGAATAGGACTGTATTTGTCATTGCACACCGTCTCAGTACTGTTCGTAACAGTAATGCCATCATGGTCCTTGATCACGGAAGGATCATCGAGAGGGGTGACCACGATGACTTGATTAAGGCGAAAGGTGTCTACTACTCGCTTTACACGGGAAGCACTGAACTCAGTTAACAACAGGCCCTTGCGTAGAAAATGCAGGGGTTTTCTTTTTCACAGTTTTTCAAGCTAATATATATACATGGCTGACAAGGTTTATCTCTGTATTGATCTCAAGAGTTTCTATGCCTCCGTCGAATGTGTCGAGCGGGGGCTGGATCCGATGACGACTAACCTTGTAGTTGCAGATCCCGAGCGCAGTGACAAGACCATATGTCTGGCAGTTTCTCCCTCCATGAAGGCGTTGGGAGTGAAGAACAGGTGCCGTGTCTTTGAAATTCCTAAGCATATAAAGTATCTGATGGCTCCTCCGAGAATGCAAAAGTATATCGACTATGCAGCTGAGATCTACGGGGTGTATTTGAAGTATCTTGCACCTGAGGATATCTATGTGTACTCGATTGACGAAGCCTTCATGGACATAACCCTTTATCTTGAGAGATACAGTATGACAGCCCGTGAGATGGCTGTTTTCCTGATGAATGAAGTGAAGAGGGAAGTGGGAGTGAGAGCCACTGCAGGAATCGGAAGCAATATGTACCTTTGTAAGATTGCACTCGACATTACAGCCAAGCATTCACCCGACTTTATCGGAGAGCTTGATGAGGAGAGCTTCAGAGAGAAGCTATGGGACCATACTCCTCTATCAGATTTCTGGAGAATAGGACATGGGATAGAGAACCGCCTCCACAGAATGGGGCTCTATACTATGCGCCAGATAGCCCTGTGTCCTGAAGATATCCTATACAATAAGTTCGGAGTAGATGCCGAGATCATGATTGACCATGCCTGGGGACGGGAGTGTGTCACAATACAGGATATACAGAAATACAGACCCAAGGGGGCAAGCATAACTTCCGGGCAGGTACTGATGAGGGATTACTCCTTCAGAGAGGCTGAACTTGTTCTCAGGGAAATGTCGGATGAGATAGCTCTTACTCTTTCATCAAAGCACATTAAAGCCTCCTCTTTCGGCCTTGCCGTAGGATATTCCTCCCGGGACGGCGGGGGAATGAGCAACGGAAGTGGCTCTATATCATGTGCGACACAGGCAGACAGCACGATTCGAAGTGTCTACTTGGACATATTTCTCCGCATTATGGACAGGACTAAGCTTATAAGACGCTTCTATCTTACAGCATCATCTCTTGAGGATGAGGGGGAGGATA
Source organism: Faecalibacterium sp. CAG:74 (assembly GCA_963638045.1). Taxonomy (GTDB): domain Bacteria; phylum Spirochaetota; class Spirochaetia; order Sphaerochaetales; family Sphaerochaetaceae; genus Ornithospirochaeta. The sequence continues at coordinate 16,777 of CAVHPV010000046.1, forward strand.
GACAGCTGGATCTTTTTCTTGATACGGAAGAGGAAGAGAGGAAGAGCCGTATACAGAAGGCTGTTCTCTCCATCAAGGACCTTTATGGCAAGAACAGTATTGTGAAGGGGATGGATTATATGGAGGGCGCCACCGCACGGGAGAGGAATATGCAAATAGGAGGACATAAGAAAGGTGAGTGAACATCTGAGAATGCCGGTGGAGAGAAGGGCCAAGATCTTTCTTCCATTTGCCGCGGTCAAGGGGCTCGATGAGGCCCTGGAGAGAAAGAGAGAGGAGAGACTCAGGGAGGACAGGATAATCCTGGGAGAGGACGGCGAGAGGGAGGTTGACTCAGCTCTTTGTAAAATACAGAAAGGTGATATTGCCAAAGTAACATTCTACGACAGCGGGAAATACCACACGCTTGACGGCAGGGTACTCAAAAAGGATGAGAGGAAAGGGTACCTCATTCTGGAAAACAGTCCGGTCATATGTTTCATCGACATAAGAAAAATAGAAAGAATTGAGAAATAGAGTGAAAAAAGTCGGGCTAGGCGGATTTGAAAATTATCCCGTAACCTTGACTATTGTATAATAC
>CAVHPV010000047.1:0-17202 GCA_963638045.1 Faecalibacterium sp. CAG:74
AGAATTATTCGATTTCTGAATGAAAATTCATGCTACTACACTGAAGAACATGGGAAGTATATAAGGGGAAGCTGGTCAATTTTCAACTTTATGCACTTATACGCTACCTTCAGGCTCCTGGAGGGAAGACGGCCGGGACTCTTGTTTCCCTGATGGGTGTTTCGAGAGCAAGTGTCTACCGGTATCTGAGAGCGGTCGAAGCAATGGGCTTCCCCCTCACAAGCGAGACACGCGGCCGTGAAGTCTATTACTTCTTCGATATGAATGACAGCCATATCGCCCGCAATATCTTCGACAACATATTGCTTTTGAAGGACGATTTCTATTTCGACAAAGATGAGAAGCTTCTCATAGAGTTTCTCTTCACAAATGCAGAGAGTTCCGTTCCGATCCTCAAGGACAGAATAAATGCCCTTCACCGAAAAATGCAGACGCTTCTTTCCTTTGCCGGCCATGTTGCAGACATCAGAGAAGACGACATTGTCTCTCCTGAAAGAAACGGTGTCAGCGTCGTACATTCGTTTCTGGATCTGCCGAAGAGGAGTGAGAGTGGCAAGGTGGAAATAATTTCCATGCTGTGTGAAGCAGTCAGACGACATATGGTATGTAGTGTAGTCTACAAAGTAACAGAAGACAGGACAGAGCACTATGACATAATGCCATTGACTGTATTCTCCTGGTACGGCGGCACTTACACAGTTGTTGAGACAAGGGGTCGTGATTGCTGGTCGAAACTTGCCGTCGAGAGGATAGAGAGCCTTATAGTTCTTAAAGAACATTTCGAGCGCAGGACAGGCTTTGAACTTGAGTACACCCTTTGCGATCCTTTCGGCATTGAGAGTAGAGAGCCTTTCGAGATAGAGGCTCTCCTGGATGAGACGAATGCAAAGATCCTTATGGAACACCAGTGGCCGCAGGACAGAGTCTCCTTTTCAAAACCAGACAGCAGCGGCCGGGTGCATTTCAGGTGTGTTACAAGAGGTGAGATCGAGGTCCTTAGATGGCTGAGATACATGGGAAACGGTGCCTGCTTGATATCACCGGAGTGGCTTGTGAAGAAGTTGAAGGTGACGATAGGGGAAATTGATGAACAATACGGCTATGTGTCTCAGAAAATGAGACATTGATGTGGTAGATTGCAACTAACTTAAATCATGGGGTGGCATTTTTGATTGAGAACCGAACTTTGATTCCAGCTGTGAGTAGAGAATTCTCAGCAGATGCTGATGAGAATAGAGACAACCATAAGTCGTTAAAAAATGGAAGGAGAAACGTATGTTATACAAGAAGCCAGAGAAGCTAAGGAATGCAGGAAAGAGGGATAGGGGCTCCAAATGGAGTGAAGATAGTGGATTTTTCTGTGAGTGCCCATACCCGGCGTTTGTAGGTTAGCGTTTTGAGTAGTCCTTCACGGGCTACTCTCTTTATGAAGAGGATTTATGTTTTATTGCTTGAACAACTACATTACGATAGATAAAGAACATGATTTCTGTTGTGTATCAAACTTGGTGACAGGGGAGACGTTATATGGTGATGAATCTGCCTACATCTTCCTCAGCTCCCTTAGTTATGAGCCGCAGTCGATAGAAGTAATTGCATCCAATATAATGAAATCATTTGTAGGAGTAACCAGAGAAGAAGTTATTGAAGATGCAACTTTCTATTTCGACAGTCTGGTTCCTGCTCTTATCATTGCCTCGGGTCATACCATTGAAGAATGTCTCGATAACCGTACATTCTTCTCCTACGAAAATGAAGATAAGATTGCTGAGAGTTTTCGTTCTTTTGATAGTTTCGATAATATTGAAAATGTGGAAGTTTCTCACAGAGGTAACTATGTTTTAAGGTCATTGCATATTGAACTCACATCCCGATGCAATGAGAGGTGCATTCATTGTTATATTCCTCATGAGATGAAAACCGTTGATATGAGTGAGGACACTTTTCTTCGTATTGTGGATAACATAAAAGAAATGAAGATAAAGTCTGTGACTCTATCTGGCGGAGAGTGTATGTATCATCCACGCTTCATCGAATACTTGAGATTATTGAAGAATATGGGACTGCGGGTTAAGTTATTGACTAACCTGACACTCATGGATGATGAGATAATCGATATTTTGAAAACAGGTCTTTTTTCTACAGTGCAGACATCTTTGTTTTCTCTTGATGAGAGGGTGCATGATTCGGTTACACAGGTCCCCGGGTCTTGGAAAAGGACGATGGCAAATATTGACTTGTTAAGAAAAAATAAAATTGTCGTTGACATAGCCTCCCAATGCTTTTCTGAAACGATTGACGGGGAAAAGGATTTGATGCTTTGGTGCAAAGATAATGGATATAAATTTATCCTTGATTGGGATATCGTAGGAAAGATAAATGGTGAAACAGATAATCTTATCCATAGAGAAAAAAATCTATCAAAATACAAAGAACTCTTCTCTTTGAAAGCAAGCTGTGATCCGTCTTTCTGCAAATCATTATATAAAGGGTGTTATCCGGACTATAATGTCTGTACTATCGGTAAAAGTGCATTGGCTATAACATGCAACGGGGATGTGCTGCCTTGTGTCGGCTTCTCCTCAGAAAGGCTCGGAAATGTCAATGATACTTCCATCAATGATATATGGAACAACAGTGAAGAGCTGAATCGCTTGAGAAACATCAAACTCAAAGAGTTTCCGAAGTGTGTTTGCTGCCCGGATAAAGAATATTGCAGCGTATGTATGCAGGCGAATGTGTTCTTCACAGGAGATGTTTTCACCCCTGATCCAAATAGATGCAGGATAACAGCTTTGCTCAAAGATTTTGCCGACAGTACAAAACCTAAGTGATTTACCCGGTTATAATTCCATATATTAAGTTAGCTTCTTTTTTGTTCTGTTCCGGGGACAGAGGAAATAATTCCTCCCGATCTGGGAGGAACTGTGTCAGAGTATGTGATTCAGGAAGTCCTGTGTACGCTGTGTCTTCGGATGAGTGAACATGTCCTCAGGTTTCCCTTCCTCGATTATCTCTCCGTCAGCCATAAAGACAACCTTGTCTGCTGCGGCACGCGCGAATCCCATCTCATGGGTGACAAGAAGCATTGTCATTCCTGAGGAAGCAAGGGACAGCATAACGTCCAACACTTCCTTGATCATCTCCGGGTCAAGTGCACTTGTGGGCTCGTCAAAGAGCATAGCTTTAGGCTCCATAGCAAGGGCACGGGCTATTGCCACTCGCTGCTGCTGTCCTCCTGAGAGCTGGCCGGGCTTCTGCTTAGCCTTGTCCTCAAGTCCAACTCTCCTCAGAAGTGCCATTCCCTTCTCTGTTGCTTCCTCTTTGCTCATTCTCTTCACCTTCATCGGTGCCAGGATGATATTGTCTATTACCGAGAGATGCGGGAAGAGATTGAATGACTGGAAGACCATTCCCACTTCCTCTCTTACTTTTCTTATGTCACACGAGGGATCCATTATGTCCGTGCCATCAATAAGTATGGAGCCTTTCTGTGCTTTTTCTATGCCATTGACGGTTCTGAGCAATGTAGACTTCCCGCTTCCTGATGGGCCGATTATGACAACAACCTCACCATCATTCACGGTCAGGCTGACATTCTTCACGGCATGGAGAATTGTCCCGTCATTATTCTCGTAATCCTTATAAACGTTCTTTATTTCTATCTTAGCCATTTTTGTGTAATTTCTCCTCCATCAATCCGACGAGGCGGGAGAGTATAAGTGTAAGTATAAGATAAATAAGCGCAACAATCAGCATGGTCTGAAGGGAAAGGAATGTGCGTGAGATGTACTCCCTTCCGCGCTTCAGAATATCGGAAAGGGCAAGGATCGACACAAGTGACGAGTCCTTGAGCATTGAAATGAACTCGTTCCCGATAGCAGGAAGGACAACCTTCACTGTCTGGGGGAGAATCACATGGATGAATGTCTGGCTCTTTGAAAGACCCAGTGCTGTGGCTGCCTCTGTCTGTCCTTTCGGGATTGACTGAATGCCGGCTCTAATAATTTCACCCATGTAGGCTCCAAAGCAGATGGAGAGGGCAATTATAGCGGCTACTATTCCGTCAATATGAATCAAAGAGCCCAGGGCATAGTAAAGGAACATAAGCTGAACAAGAAGTGGGATTCCTCTTATGAGCTCGACATAAACACCGCAAAGCTGGTTGATGACTCCCTTCTTGCTTGAGGATCCGAGTCCTGTCAACACCCCGATAACGACGGCTCCCAGGATAGCAAAGATGGTACATTCAAATGTCGTGGGGATTCCCGTAACAGTGTAAACGAATATATTCCAATAGGGATCACTTTTACATGTACACAGGAGCACAAGGAGTATGACAGCTCCGTAGAATGTTATACGCCACGAGTTGAAAAGGTTGTTTCCTTTTTTAGGAATGAGCACACCATCTGTCATTGTGATGACTGTAGGTGGTTTTTTTGTCTCGGTCGGGTCAATGGACACTACCTTTTGCTTTATATCATTTTCCATAGATACTCTCCTTTACGTACAAAAGGTCAGAGGGGAAACTCTCCTCTGACCCAGGAAGTCTATATTTATTTAATTAAGGCCGTACTTAGCTTTGAGTTCAGCCATCTTTCCGTTTTCCTCAACCTTCTTCAATCCTTCGTTGAGGAGATTCAGGAGAGTCGTGTTCCCTTTCTTCACGGCCATAGCCATGTCGTCGGTATTCTCGAACGATCCAGCAATTTTCAGGACCTTCGAGTAGCTCTCATTGGCAAGAACAAAGTCCTCAGCAACGACAGAATCGAGAACGACCGCATCGAGGTTGCCGTTAGCTAGGTCGAGGACAGCAGAAGGAGCCTCGTCGTAGGTGCTCGGTGTCAAACCGATATCTTCACAAGCAAACTGGCATGTGGTTCCGAGCTGGACGCCGACTTTCTTCCCATCAAGATCAGCATCGCTGGAGATGTCGCTATTCTCTTTCTTTGTCACGATAGAGAGAGCAAATTGAAGGACAGGAGAGGTGAAGTCTACGCTGTTTTTCCTCTCCTCTGTGACTGTGAGTCCGCTTGCCCCGATATCATACTGGCCACCCTGGATACCAGCGATGATTCCGTCAAATGAGACATTGGCAATCTGGATTTTGATTCCTGCTGCATCTGCAACTGCCTGGATAAGTTCGACTTCATAGCCACATGGGTTACCGTTGTCATCAATATATTCAAGTGGAGGATAGTCGCAACTTATAGCAACTGTGTATACCTTTGAGCTGTCAGAAGCTTCCTTCGCACCTGAAGCGAAGATGCTTGTGATTGCGAGTAAGACGATAAGAGTAAAAGCGATGAATTTTTTCATTTTGTATGCATCCTTTGTGTATATTTATTTAGGTTGTGCATACAATATGCCTTTCTTATATTAATAGTCAACTACTTTTTGCATAAAAATACAAAAAATAGTCAAAAAATATGAGTCTAAAGTAACATTAAAAATATCAAGTGTATTATTATTCCTTATAATCCAAATAATTAAATCGAGCGAAACAGGTGGATAAAAATACACTAATAAGATTGAAATTACAGATTCAAGTTATGTAATACGTTGGAAATCGTGTAAATTTCGTGCTTCGAGAAAGTGGAGCCGGGAATAAATATTCATCATTGTTGTGAATATATATTTACTTTTCTCCCACTTTTCTGATCCTGCTGTTATATATGTAGATATACAATGCAACCGCAACAAACAGTCCGAAAACCTCAGCTACCGGAAAGGCCCACCATACTCCGACCAGCCCGAAGAGCCTGCTGAAGATATATGCTGTCGGAATCAGGACAATAAGCTGTCTGAGTGTGGCTGTTATCATTGTCCCTATTCCGAAGCCTGTTGCCTGGAATGCAGACGAGAGTGCGATTGAGACTGCGGCAAAGACAAAGCATAGCGAGATAATCCTGAGTGCCGGGATGCCGATTCTGTACATCTCTTCCGTTGCACTGAAGAGACTCATGAGCCATGATGGGAAGATGTTGAAGAAGAGGGTTCCCAGTGCCATGATGACAACGCCTATGACTGCCCCTATCCTGACAGTGTCTGTCATTCTCTTCCTCTTTCCGGCTCCATAGTTATAGGCAATAATTGGGACCATACCGTTGCTGAGACCGAAGATCGGCATAAAAACGAAAGACTGAAGTTTGTAGTAGACAGAGAAGACAGAGACAGCTGTTGTTGAGAAGGCGATCAATATGCCGTTGAGTGCACTTGTCATTACGGTACTTATGCTGTTTGTGACGATTGTCGGGGCACCTACTGCATATATATTTGTCACATAGTTCTTCTTAAGTCTGATGTGGTGCCACTTTATCCTGACATATTTGTTCTTGAGGACAAAATACATGGAGACAGCAAAGCTGACTGCCTGCCCTATGACAGTTGCAATTGCCGCACCTGCCACTCCCATCTTGAAAGTGAAGATGAATACAGGATCCAGAATGATGTTTGTGACAGCTCCGCTGAGCTGGCTGAGCATGCTTGAGAAGGAGTCACCGGTTCCCTGGAGAATACGCTCATTCATCATGGTCAGGAACATGAAGAGTGATATTGTCATGACGATGACGGCATATTCATTGGAAAGTCTCAACAGCTCCTCATCCTTTGTGTAGAGGCTCAGAAAAGGTTTTGCAAGAGTAAGACCGAGAACAGCAAACACTGCCCATGTGATGAAGGCAAGTGCAATGCCGTTTCCAGCAGCATATTCTGCCGCCTCAGTATCTCCCTCACCGAGCTTACGGGACATAAAAGACGCCATGCCGACTCCCGTTCCGACTCCGAAAGCGATGAGGAGATTCTGTAACGGGAATGCCAGTGATACGGCTGTAAGTGCAGTCTCCGATAGCATTGCGACAAAGATTGAGTCGACTATATTGTACAGTGCCTGTACCAGCATCGATATCATAAGGGGAAGTGAGATTTTGGTTATGAGTGCAGGGATTTTCTCTGTCCCCATTATGTTTTCTTTGTTTTCTGTATTGTCCATGACTCTACGATATGAAAAAGGGGGGATATGTTTCAAGGTGTTGTGTGTTGTTGTTTTTTCTTTGATGCCGGTATCATATCTTCTGCTAACAGAAGGAAATGACAGTAGAGAAATGCTCAGGTATCCCCTTCTACCGTCTTGTTAATGGAAGTCATAGATGATAAAATCCGCCAAATAATCCGGTTCCGGGAGGAAATAAACAAATGAAAGTATGTAAATTCGGAGGCTCAAGTGTAGCTTCTGCAGAACAGATAAGGAAAGTGGAAGCAATTCTTAAAAGCGATAATGATAGGATGATAGCTGTCGTTTCTGCTCCCGGTAAGAGGAACAGCAACGATGAGAAGATAACGGATCTCCTTTACTTGTCTGCTTCCCTTGTTGAGGAGGGTAAATGTGCAAATGAGGCTTTCAGCAAAGTTTCCTCCCGCTATATATCGATAGCAGAAGAGCTGGGCCTTGATGTATCAAGTGTCAGAAAAGAGCTGGAAACAATAGAAAAGAACATCAACGCACGGAAAGGTAGAGCCTATGCTGCAAGCAGGGGGGAATATCTCTCGGCACTCATTATATCGAAGTACCTGGGGTGGAATTTCCTCGATCCGGAGGGTGTGATTGTCATAGGGGATGACAACAGAATTGAAGATATCACATACACGCTGTTGTCATCTCTTATAAAGAAAGGGGAGAAATATGTAATTCCGGGGTTCTACGGAACTTCACTCCTTGGAGATATCACAACATTCTCCCGTGGCGGTAGTGATATTACCGGTTCAATTGTTGCTTGTGCCGTTGATGCAGACATCTACGAGAACTGGACGGATGTCTCTGGTGTGTATTCCTCCGATCCGAGAGTAGTCAAGAATGCACATGTGATTGATGAACTCAGCTACAGGGAAGTCAGGGAATTCTCGGAGGTTGGGGCTTCCGTCTTCCATGAGGAGGCAATAGCACCGTGCATCAGAAAATCGATTCCAATCAATATCCGCAACACAAACTCCCCCGATGATAGAGGAACAATTATCAAGAAATCTGTTGAGAGGAAAGGCGTTGTGGGTGTCTCATCAAGAAAGAATCTGAGTCAGCTTTATTGCCGTAAGCTGATGTTCTTCAAGGAAAGCGGAATGAGGCATAAGATCCTCTCCCTTATGCACATATATGGGATAAAACCGTGCTATACCCTCTATGGTTGTGATTCGGTCAGCTGGTACTTTGAGACAAAGCAAGGTGAAAACATCGACCTTGAGGGAATGTGCTCTCGTATCAAGGAGGAGTTCGGACTGGATGAGATTGGGTGCAGGAAGGGATATGCTGTAATCGGCCTTGTCGGGAACGGCATGGAGAAGACGATGGAGTATGTGGATGCCCTTTCTGTTCTTAAGGAGAACGGCATACATCCGTCTTCTGTCTCATTCGGGGGAAGCTACACTACATTCCTTATCGGAGTGGAGGAAGAAAGAGCAAAGGAAGCTCTGGAGCTTATATCTGAAAGAATATTCGGTTAACATTTGATGCCCTTCTTTATGTGTGAGGAAAGGTTATTGAGTAACTTCTTTCCTCCCTGGAGAATGATGGTTTCTTTCGTTTTTTTAATACACAAAAAGAGGACAACGCAATCGTGAGACGGACTTTATGCTGTGTCTAATCCAAAGCTGTATGGGAAGGTAATTGATGGACTTGATATTGAGAATGAGGATTGCGTTCCGGAGTCTGAAGTAGAGTAGTGAATTACTATGCCTTTTCCAGGCTTTTTAGAAGCTGGTAGAAGGTCGGGAAGGTGACTGAGACGGCATCACTATTGTCGATTACTGTCTCCTCATCTGTCTTGGTCGCTGCAATGCTGAGGGCCATGATGACACGATGGTCGGCGTGGCCTGAGACATTTCCTCCCTTGAGCATTCCTTTTCCCCTGACGATAAGGCCGTCAGGTCTTTCCTCTATGTCGGCACCAAGCTTTTCAAGCTCCGTTCTCATCACACTTATTCTGTCTGTCTCCTTGATTCTCGCCTGGGCGACATTCGTAAAGATTGTCTCTTCAGACGAAAAACATGCTGCAACAGAGAGGACGGGAAGAGTGTCCGGGATATCATTAAGATCAAAGACTCCTCCTTTTATCCTCTCCGGGCCTGTGACAGTCACACTCATATCCTCCCACTTGACAGTGCACCCCATATCCTGGAGAACTTCAAGTATTCTCTTGTCACCTTGTGTCGAGTATCTGTCAAGGCCATTAACAGTGATTGAGCTGTGATGAATAGTCGCAAGGACAAAGAAGAAAGAGGCCGAGGAGAAATCACCCTCTATATACTCATCAAGCCCTTTGTAATGCTGTCCTCCTCTCATATGTGACACCATCAGGTCAGTGGATAGAGTGAAGTCCATATTCTCTCTTTTCAGCCACCACTCTGTCATTCTTACATAAGGTTTCTCATAAAGGAGGGAACATGTGACTGTGGAGTCTTTCCTAGCCAGCGGGAGGGCAAGGAGGAGCCCCGAAAGATATTGGCTGGACTTGCATTCTATTGTAGTTTTACCACCTCTCATCGGACCTTTTATATATATAGGGGGAAAACCTCCTTCGGAAGTGGCTTCCGCACCGAGATCTTTGAGGGACTCTACAAGAGGAAGAAAAGGTCTTTTTCTGAGTTGTTCATCTCCTGTAACTATGAAAGGAGTATCAAAAAGGGCAAGAAGAGGAATGAGAAGAGCTGTGGTGGTACCGCTGTTGCCACAGTCTATTGTAATTGTATCTTTTCCGAGTTTCAGAGTTGTCGAATCAACAAAAAGTGTATCATCATCCATTCTGTTTACTGCCGCCCCCATTGCTTTGAGGGCACCGATGCAGGAGAGTGTGTCACTTGAGATAAGCGGATGTCTGATTATTGATCTCTCTCCTGCCATCAAGGCGATGAGAAGTGCCCTGATTGTCTGGCTCTTTGATGCGGGGATTGTTATTACACCTTCGTATTCTTTTCTTTCTACACTCATGGGTTAAGTATATGAAAAATGAGAGGGCAGAGAAAGAGAAAGTGTTCATATGATAACAGATTTGAAGATAATTATACAGAAAATTGCATAATTATTCTCACTTTATTGAATTAATCATACACATTTGGTAGGATTCGACAAAAATCTCAAATTGAGGCTGGAAGAATGAATCCAAAAACTTTAGGTTATATTATAAAGAGAATACTTCTGGCTGTCCTTACGGTTTGGATTGTAATGACGATTACTTTCTTCGTCATGCATTTCGTTCCGGGCGGCCCCTTTGCAAGTGAGAAGGCAGTAACTCCGGCAGTCCAGGCGGCACTTGAGGCCAAATACGGACTGGACAAGCCCCTCATGGAGCAATATTGGTCATATATTTCAGATATCATCACGAAGTTCGACTTTGGTCCTTCTCTCAAACAGAGGGGAAGAATGGTGATAGATGTCATAACAGACGGGCTCAAGACATCCTTCAAACTGGGGGTCAGGGCAGCTTTGTGGGCAACTCTTGTCGGTGTTGTCCTTGGAGCCGTTGCGGCGCTTAACCGTAACACTGTCTGGGACAGGATCATCATGGTGATTTCAACAGCATTCGTATCAATGCCGTCCTTCATTATGGGTTCGTTGCTCCTCCTCATATTTGCTGTAACCCTCAAGTGGCTTCCTGCCAACGGAGAGACTTCGAAGGGCTTGATTCTCCCTGTCATCACACTCGGACTCAGCCCTATGGCCCATATAATCAGGCTCACACGTTCAAGCATGCTTGATGTTTTGGGACAGGATTATGTGAGAACAGCAAAGGCAAAGGGTGTCTCCCCATTCAAGATCATCTTCGGACATTCCCTGAAGAATGCCCTGATCCCGGTTATTACATACGTCGGGCCGATGCTCGCATACATTGTAACCGGCTCTCTTGTTGTCGAGCAGATCTTCGCCGTCCCGGGAATCGGACGTGCCTTTGTTCAGTCAATCATCAACCGTGATTATCCGCTGATCATGGGGACCACAATCATGCTTGCGTCACTTATTGTCATAATGAATCTTCTTTCCGACATCCTTTATAAGGTAGTCGACCCGAGAATCGATTTCAGCTGAGGAGGAAAGACGTGTTAAACAGACATAAACCATTCAGTATCCAGCAGGATTTGAGCTCTTTTGCCCCCGCTTCGGACAAAGAGAAGGAATATATGGTCCAGATGAGGCCGTCATCGACATTCTTCAAAGACGGTCTTAAAAGATTCAGGAAGAATAAGGTTGCCATGGTCAGCTTTGTCGTCATTGTGATTATCACACTGTCGTGTATTTTTATTCCGCTCTTCTGGCCTTACTCCTATGAGGACCAGCTTGGAATAACACCCGGTAAGCCCGTGGACTCATCATACAAGAACCTTGCTCCGTTCGAGTATGGAAAGACAGAGCAGAAACGCATTGATGCGGGAGAAAAGATATTCCCCCATATCTTCGGCACAGATGCCGCCGGGCGTGACTACTTCATTCGTATCGTCTATGGCACAAGAATCTCACTTGCCGTCGGGTTCTTTGCATCCATCATTGTTCTTATCATTGGACTTACAATCGGAAGTATCTCGGGATATTTCGGTGGAAAGGTCGACCTTGTCATCATGCGTATTGTCGATATAATCTACTCACTTCCTGACATGTTGATGATTATTCTTCTTGCCTCCGTCATCAGGGACCCGCTATCTGCAGCTCTTGAGGGGACGGTGTTCGAGAAGATAGGTAGTAATATCATATCACTCTTTATTGTCTTCGGACTTCTGTATTGGGTGAGCATGGCGCGTCAGATCAGGGGACAGATTCTCTCTCTCAGAGAACAGGAATATGTCCTTGCGGCACGTACTGCAGGTGCAAAGGGAAAGTGGATTATTACAAAACATCTTCTTCCCAATTGCATCTCCGTCATCATCATCTCGACTGCCTTGCAGATTCCTTCTGCCATCTTCACTGAGAGTTATCTCTCGTTCCTCGGGCTTGGTGTCAATGCACCTATGCCGAGTCTGGGATCTCTGGCATCGGAGGCACTCAACGGTATGTATTCATATCCGTACAGACTGGTGATTCCAGCAATCATCATTTCGCTTATCGTTCTTTCTCTCAACCTCTTCGGGGATGGGCTGAGGGATGCATTCGACCCGAAATTGAACAGCTGAGGAGGAGAAAAGAATGTCATTACTTGAAGTTAAAAACCTGCAAACCTCCTTTTATACGGATAATGGTGAAGTAAAGGCCGTAAATGGCGTCTCCTTCTTCCTTGATCACGGAAAGGTTCTCGGGATAGTGGGAGAGAGCGGAAGTGGTAAGAGTGTAACCGCCTACTCGATCATGCAAATTCTAGCCTCAACGGGTGAGATAAAGCCCGGGTCGTCCATCAAATATGATGGAGAGGAGCTGGTCGGGGCACCTGAAAAGACAATGAGGAAGATAAGGGGTGGAAAGATTTCAATCATCTTCCAGGACCCGATGACTTCCCTTAACCCTACATATACAATCGGGCACCAGCTCATGGAAGCCATCCTCCTTCATACGGATAGAACCAGGAAGGAGGCAAGGGAAAGGGCAATCGAGATGCTGAGACTTGTCAACGTCAACGAGCCCGAGAAACGTATGAACCAATACCCGTATGAGTTCAGCGGTGGAATGAGACAGCGTGTCATGATTGCAATGGCCCTGGCATGTGAACCCGATATCCTGATTGCCGATGAGCCTACTACGGCACTTGATGTCACCATCCAGGCTCAGATTCTGGATCTCATGAAGGACCTCCAGAAAAAACTCGGGATGGCTATAATCCTCATTACCCATGACCTTGGGGTTGTTGCACAGATGTGTGATGAGGTCATCGTTATGTATGCAGGATCGATTTGTGAGCAGGGCACTGCTGACGAAATCTTCTATAACCCGAAGCATGAGTACACAAAGGGGCTTATGAGAAGTATCCCGACAGCCGATACTGCCGGTAAGAAGCTTCAGCCTATCACAGGAACTCCGATTGACCTGTTGAATATGCCAAAGGGATGTCCGTTTGCCCCCAGGTGCGAGAAGGCTATGAAGATATGCCTTACCCAGAGGGCTGAGAGAATGTTGATTAATGACGACCATATGTCGGCATGCTGGATGAATGTGAAGGAATGCATCGATGATGGTACGGCAACCCTGACAGGGAAGGAGGCCGAGTGATGGAAGATAAGACGTTAGTTGAGGTGAAAAACCTCAAACAGTATTTTGACATTAATATGGGCTTCTTCAAGACTAAGCCTCTCAAGGCCGTTGATGACATATCATTTACAATCAAGAAGGGTGAGACTCTCGGCCTTGTGGGTGAGTCGGGCTGTGGTAAGACAACAGCGGGAAGATCTATTCTTCACCTCTATAAGCCGACGGCGGGTGAAATCATCTATGACGGCATGAAGGTCAGTAAGGAGACGATGAACGAATACAGAAAGAAGGCCACGATGGTCTTCCAGGATCCGTACTCATCGCTCAACCCCCGTATGACCGTTTCCGATATCATCGCGGAACCGCTTGATATACACAAAATGTATTCTTCTCAGGAAGAGAGAAGAGAGAGGGTTCTTGAATTGATGAACTATGTGGGACTCAACAGTGAGCATGCATCACGTTATGCCCATGAGTTCTCGGGTGGCCAGAGACAGAGGATAGGAATTGCTCGTGCAATTGCCATAAGACCGGAATTCATCGTCTGTGATGAGCCTGTCTCTGCACTTGATGTCTCAATTCAGGCACAGGTGATCAATATGTTTGTAGAGCTTCAGGAGAAGATGAACCTGACCTACCTCTTCATTGCCCATGATCTTCTTGTCGTGAGACATATCTCCAACAGGATTGCCGTCATGTATCTGGGAAAGATGGTGGAGCTTGCAGATGCAGGTGAAATTTACTCGCACCCGCTCCATCCATACTCGCAATCCCTTCTCTCGGCTGTCCCTGTACCGGATCCGAAGAAAGCAAGGGCCAACCAGCGTATTGTCCTCTCTGGTGACATACCATCCCCGCTCAACGCACCTTCCGGCTGTCCTTTCAGGACACGTTGCCGCTTTGCGAAGCCGGAATGCAGTGAGAGCATGCCTGAGTTCAAGGAAGTGAGCCCCGGACACTTTGTTGCATGCCATCTTGTAAAATAGCATTTTCAGGGCTGTTCTTAAGAAGGGCAGCCCTAACTGTTTGACGGGCAAATAAATCTTATTGAGAAAACAAAGTCGTATGTTTGTCTGGTTTTAAACAGTTGAATGTGTTATGTGAATAACATATGCATAAATATACGGGGAAATGAATTTTTTCTGTGTTTTTCTATTGCCTTTATTGTGAGGATTAGTATAATTTTCAACAAATTCCTATAAGGAGAATAAATATGAAGAAAGCATTGGTAATTTTACTTGCTCTTATGGTTATGGCTTCTTCTGTCTTTGCATCAGGTGCATCAGAATCGAAGTCATCAGCTAAAACTACAACTACAGCGGCAGCAGGCCCTTCATCTATTTCCGTATGTATCGCTTCCGAGCCTGATACTATTGACCCTGCTCTCAACAGTGCAGTTGACGGCGCAACTCTTTGTGCACACCTCTTCAGCGGTCTTGCAAAGTGGTCACAGGATGCAGACGGTAATCTTGTGATTACAGCTGACCTCGCAACTGAACTTGTCAAGGGTGTTGAGAATGCTGACGGCTCAGTTACATACACATACAAGCTCCGCCCGTCTGTATGGTCAGATGGCAAGAGTGTAAGTGCAAAGGATTTCGAGTTTGCATGGAAGAGGGCAGCATCAACAGAGCTCGGTGCTGACTACGGTTATATGTTCGAAGTTGTCAAAGGTTATCCAGATGATCTTGCTGTGACTGCACTTGATGACAGCACTCTCCAGGTCACAACAGCATCCTATGTTTCATACTGGGATGAGCTTCTCGCTTTCCCGACATACTTCCCTGTGAGAGAGGATGTCGTAGCTAACGAGAGCTGGGCAACAGATCCTTCAACATACGTATCAAACGGTATGTATTATCTTGCTGACTGGACACACAACTCAGTCATCACACTCAAGAAAAACGAAAATCATCCTGATGCTGCTGAGGTCACGATGGATGAGATCAAGTTCTATCTCTCTGATGATGTCAACAACATGCTCTCCAACTTCGAGACAGGTGCTTGGCAGTTGATTGATGATGTTCCGACAGAGGAAATCCCGGCACTCAAGGCTAAGTATCCAACCGAGTTTGTCGTAACCGGCCAGATCGGTACATACTATGTGTGCTGGAACATCAACGAGGAGATCCTTCCTGCATCTTCGACTCTCACAGGAAAGGCAAAGGCTGAAGCTGAGGCTGAAATCAGAAGAGCTCTCGGCCTTGTCATCGACAGAAATTATATCTGTGATGAAATCGGACAGGCTGGTCAGGTTCCTGCTTCTTCATTCGTTGCAATGGGTATGACAAATGCTGACGGTACTCAGTTCTATCAGACAGCAGGCGGAACAGACAAGAGCTATTACGGCTACTATGATGTTTCTTCTGATGCTTTCGAAAGCAACTTCGCTTCTGCAGTTGAAACATTGAAGAAGTATTATAACTATGATGCTAAGACAGGAATGTTCACAAACTTCCCAACTCTTACATATCTCTACAACACATCCGCAGGCCACAAAGCAATTGCTGAATATCTCCAGAGTGCATTTGCATCTATCGGTGTAACAATGAACCTCGAAAACCAGGAATGGAACACTTTCCTCAACACCAGAAAGGCTGGTGACTATTCTATCGCAAGAAACGGATGGATTGCTGACTACAACGATCCTATCTGCTTCCTCGATATGTGGATAACAGCAAGCGGAAACAACGACATCCAGTATGGTAAGGGTGCAAACAAAGACGTGAAGGCTTACTCTCTTGACCTCACAGCATACGGCTACGACGTTAAAGTTGTAGACGGAACATGGGCTGAAACATATGATGTTCTTATTTCCCTGATCAGAAGGTGCACAGACAGCAAGACAAGGACCGCTCTTATGCACGAGGCTGAAGACATGCTCATGGAGACAGGATGTATTGTTCCTCTCTATTTCTACACAGACATCTACATGCTTGACGACTCTGTTAAGGGATTCTTCTCTAACCCGCTCGGATACAAGTATTTCATGTATTGCACAATCGAGTAATCATTCCTGTGATGACTCACGCCCCCGGCAGACAAGCTGGGGGTTTTACTATGCCTGTCTGTTAAGAAAAAACTTTATGTATACTAAAAGAGTATTAATTTGTTCTATTCTATTGATAGTATTGATAAGCATAGGAAGAAAAAAGTCTCGCAAGCAACGATCGCGAGACAAATAATTTAAACTATGACCAGTCGCCCCCTAAAGGACGCCCTTTCTTTTTGTATGATATTCCACTATATAGAAGTATGTTAATAATAATCTGATCAACCTTGTTAATGTGTTTAGTTACATATATTTATCTAAAAGTCAGAACTAGGAATGATGCATGTATATGGGCTTAGTCCGGAATTGGCTATGAGAACTGGCCGAGAATTTTAGGTATAATGAAGATATGTGAATGATATTAAATGGGACTATTATCTCAATATGCAAATATCTTCATATTTCTGTAGAACTTTTGCCTGTTATATGCTACGCTGAATCTGCCGGTAAACGGCAGGGCGTCATAATAAAGGGCGACTGGTCACTTTCGCATCATCTGTGGAGGAGGCTGGACCTCCTCAAATCTGACAGATGGAAGGAGGTGACATTTTTATGAAAAAGATATTCAGGCTTGTCCTCTTTATCTTGCAGGTGCTCAATGAACTCCTGTCTCTTTGGGATAAAATAAAAAAGTCTCGCAAGCAACGATCGCGAGACAAATAATTTAAACTATGACCAGTCGCCCCCTAAAGGACGCCTTTCTTTTTGTATGATACTTCCCTTAACTGACGGGTGTCAATCTGTGGAAACCGGGATTCTGTTAGTCATCTATTTTATTGGATTATCCGGTGCTTCTGCTTTCTACTTTGAATTTCTCGGAGTTTTATCAACTATACTTTTTACTCTTTAGCGTTATGGGGTAGAATTATGATACGGAGGCATGTGATGGACAGACTTGAAGATAAAGCATTGAGGTATCATGAGGAAGGAAGGCCTGGAAAGGTGTCGGTAGTGCCGACCAAGCCGTGCAGGAATGCGGAGGATCTCTCCCTGGCAT
>CAVHPV010000048.1:0-16471 GCA_963638045.1 Faecalibacterium sp. CAG:74
GTATAGCAGGAAAACAACTAAAAGTTAAGCACAATTATTTATGTCGTTTACTATAGATCGTGTGTTGCGATAGCAAACAGAATGCTTGCGGACGGAAATTTCACACTGGAAGAGATATCATATTATGTAGGGCTTTCTCTTCCCAAAATTCAGGAACTTGCAAGCGTAGAAACTGACTAAAGACATGACCTCTCTCAATTCCATTTCCCGTAGCCGAAGATATGACTGTAGCCTGATAACTTAATAATCAAGGGACTGTGGAGAGAGCAGAAAATCATATACATTCATCATGAGAATCCCCTCATCAGTATAGAAAGGAGATGGAGTGTCAGAAGTGATGATAATCTTCTTGAAAGAATCTCCAATCTTTCTGAAGGGCCTTAGCTCAGTCTCCTCCTTCTCTTCTGAGGACAACCGGTACGCAGACTGTATATAGTAACGCTTTGACCCTTTGTTGCATACGAAATCAACCTCAGTCTGTTTTTTCTGGATTTTCTCCCCGCTCTCCTTCTCATAGATTGTGAGGGCCCCCACATCAACGCTGTACCCTCTCATCCTCAGCTCGTTGTAAATTGCATTCTCCATGAGTCGTGTCACTTCCAACTGTCTGAATCTGATGCGTGAATTCCGCAGTCCAAGGTCTGTGAAATAATATTTCTGCGGTGAGCCTATATATCTTCTTCCTCTTATATCATAGCGTTCCGCCTTCTCAATCAGGAAAGCGTCAATGAAGTAGTCGATATATTTTGTGATTGTAGTTGCAGTAATCTTTGATTTGTTAACGGTTCTGAAAGTATTCATAAGCCGGTTTGGATTAGCCGGTGAGCCGATTGAAGAAGCAAGGACGTCAAGCAGGGTCTCCATCTCCCCCGCATTCCTTATGTTATTCCTCCTGACGATATCACTCAGATATGTTTCCCTGAGCAGGTTTTCAAGAAGAGCAACCTTCTGTTCATCTGTCTCAGACAGTACAACAAGAGGAATGCCACCATAAATTATGTATTTATTCCATCCATCATACCTGTTACCATCAAAGACACTCATGAACTCCGAAAAATTCAAAGGGAACATATGAACTTCATCCCCTCTCCCTCCGAACTCCGTCACTATATCTACAGAGAGAAACTTTGCATTACTGCCTGTCACATAGACATCACAGTTTTTCCTGTCTGCCAGACCATTAAGAATACTTACAAACTCCTCCAAAAGTTGAACTTCATCCAATAGGAAATAGTACATCCCGTCATCACGGATCTGATGCAGCGCCCAGGAGTAGAAGGACTCAGCCTTTCTGTATTCTATATTCTCATAAAGATCAAATGCCATCTCAATGATGTGGTCTCCCCTGATTCCGCATGCCAGAAGATAGTTTTTGTATAGTCTCCTCAGAAGATATGACTTCCCACACCTTCTGACTCCTGTCACAATCTTTATGAGACCATTATTTCTGCGCTTGATTATCTCATTCAGATAGAAATCCCGTTTTATTTCCCTCTCCATCAAGTTACTCCTGAAAGATATTCCGGCTTTTTCTAACCGGAATTTCTTATATTATAAAGGAAAGAAAGAACGTTTCAAGCATTATATAAGATATCTCAGCTGTTTTAACCCAAATATCTTCTAAGTCACCATACTATCCGTAAGAAGAAGATTCATCTCCCCTTAATTAGCAATATAGAGAATCGAGCGAGAGCAGGATTAGATCATCATCCTTCATGTCATCAAACCATTCTGTATAGCCGGAAAGGGAGAATAGGATATATTTCACAACTCTATATTTTGAAGATATAAGCCGACTACGTCTTACGAGAGTCTCATAGATGCTCCTGTCAATCTTCACGTTTTTGAACTTGCATTCCCCTATGACGGCTTTCCTGTCACTTTCCGATATCCCCACGACATCAATATCTACAGATTCTGCCCTGATGCAACCTTTGTCGTCCCTGATATTTTCAACCCCCCACCAGGTCCCGACAGATGTGATAAAGCGCCCGTATTCCCCCTTCATTCCCTTTTTTAGGGTATAATATCTGCACATATCTTCAAAAACAGATCCCATGAAAGAATGAAGCAATGATTTTACGACCTTCTGGTAATACATCTCCCCTTCACCCATTTCAATCACACTCACTGCCTTCGGGATGAATCTATACCAGAACTTGAACATGTAATCCTTCAATACATACCGTGTTTTCTTTCTATTGTTTTCATCAGTTATGCACTTCTTCTTTTCAACAAGTCCGACACTTATAAGCTTGTCAATTGAATACAGTACCGTGGATTCTTTTTCACCGACTTTCGTAGCAATGGCATTGAGGGTTGTCTCACCAGAAGCAATCTGCTCAACAATATTGTTTACTACTGACACATCTGAAAACTCCTGTGTCAGGAGATTCCTCGGTTCATCATAAAGGTATCCTTCCGGCCTGAAAAACAGTCTAATGATATTCTCGTCTATGCTCTTTGACGGATCAATTAGTGAAAGGTATTTTGCAACACCTCCTGTAATTCCATAGCAAAGAGCCTTATCCTCATTTGAATATCCGGGGACAAACTTTGCCGCATCCAGATAATCGAATGCCTCAAGCCTGATCTGACAATTTCTCCTTCCGAAGATTGGGCTTTTCTCACTGAGCACCTTACTATCCATGAAACTGAGTGAGGAGCCGCAGAGAATGAGCTTGATATCCATGTCTTTCCAGTCGGTATCTATGTATTTCTGCAATACAGACAGAAGTCCCTCATCCGCCTCCGCCCAGTATGGAAGTTCATCAATTACAACGACAATCTTCCCGTCCCCGACATTCTTTCCGATAAAATCAAAAACCGCCTCTGTCGATGCAAAGTTTATATCAACACCGGGCATAAAAAAGTCTGCAACCTGTTTTGAGAATAGTTCAAGATTGCGGACCTTCCCGACTTTTGTAGCTGTGTAGAAAATAGTCTTCTTGTCTCTGGCAAACTCGGTGATGAGTGTGGATTTTCCTATGCGCCTTCTACCATAGATAACAGCAAGGCCAATTCCCTTTTCAGCATAAAACTCATTCAGTACCGCCTTTTCCCTTTCACGTCCAACAAACATAAAAAGCCTCTTTATTCAAAATGATTTAAATCAAATCATTTTTATTTAAATCTATCTGAATAAAATTAAACCGAAAGATCTTATTAATCAACCCCAGAAATTAAGGCTAAGTGAAATATACACATAGGAGCAGGCTTCACCACACCCTCATCAGCACTTGCAGAAAATGTCGAATTATTCAAATCCAGAAGATATTCCAGCTGTTTCCAACCGAAATATCTTCCATTAATCATGCTTCATTCTCCGCCCTGTCGATGATGGCACTTGCAATCACCCTGTCCCCGTCATAGACAACTGCTGACTGCCCGGGAGTAGGAGCCTTAACTGCACTTGAGAATGTGAGACGGAATCCGTCTTCCGTCTTCTCGGCCTTACATGGAACTCCTGGGGAGGTGCTTCTGATCTTTGCCGTATATATCATATCCTTATCGAAGGAGGTATCACCAACCCAGTTGGGGTTGGAGCATATGACACCGAGCCCGCGGACATACTTCTCAGTGCCGACTATGACTTCATTCTTCACAGGATCAAGCTGAACGACATAGAGCGGTTCTGAATATGAAACTCCGAGCCCTTTTCTCTGCCCGATTGTATAGTGCCAGAAACCTTTATGCTCTCCCAGAACCTTTCCGCTGCCGGCAAGCACTATCTTTCCGTCCCGGTCTTCAACTTGCAACAGGTCAGTATAGTCACCCGAGTAGAAATCCTGGCTCTCGCTCATTCCCTCCTTATGAAAGGTATGAGCAACATCAATTTTCCTAACTTCATCCTTTGTCATCTCCCCAAGGGGAAAGAGTGTCGAGGAAAGCTGCTCTTGCGTAAGTCTTGAGAGAAAATATGACTGGTCCTTCTTTAAGTCAACTGCCCGCAAAAGGTCATAGCGCCCTGTCTCATCATTCTTTCTTATCCTGGCATAATGCCCTGTTGCGAAGTAATCGAAGTCAAAGAGCTCTCTTGCTTTCTCTACCATTGCTCCAAACTTGATTCTGCTGTTGCACCAGATGCACGGATTGGGTGTGCGTCCATTCATATACTCATCCCTGAAGTTTTTAAGGACAGTAGACTCATACAGATCAGAGCAGTCCACAGTGTGATGCAAAATTCCTATCTTTCTGCAAATCTCTCTTATCTCAGCTATATCCTCTTCCTTCTCCGGATTATAACAGCTGTTGGAACCGACAGGTGCCGGGTACGGCGCATCCTTTTTCCATATAAGCATAGTAATCCCCTCAACGATATAACCCTGATCCTTCAACAACTGGGCAGCAACCGATGAGTCGATGCCACCTGACATTCCAACCAACACTTTTTTCATGTGTGAAAGAGTACCACAAGAGCCCTCTGTTGATAAGTAACCTGTGAGAATATTCCAAATACATTCACTATCAGATATACTTTCCACAGAGGGAAAATATGAAGAGAGCAACTATACTTCTTCTTATCGTGGCAGTCTGTTTCTTACTTTATGCCGAGAACTTCACTGTCAGTGCCTATGATATTACCATTTCCGTGAATGAAGATTCCTCAATGCATGTGAAGGAGAGAATCCTCACTGACTTCACATCCGCCTCGCACGGAATCTACCGGGATATACAATACAGGTTTCCCAACCCCAACGGGAATTTCGCCGACCCGGTCAGGGCAGATGTCTCGTCATTCAAGAGCAACACCCCATTTGAAGAGGAGAAGGAAGACGGTTATTACCGCTTCTATCTTGGAAATGAGAACACTCTCGTCACAGGAGAGCAGGAATATGTGATTGAATATGACTATGCTCTCAATTGTGACCTCTATGATACATTTGATGAGTTCTACTATAACCTGATCTCCCCCGCATGGGACACCCCTATATGGAACATAACATACAGTGTGAGCTTCCCAAAAGCAGTAGACAGAGAGCAAATTACAGTGGCCATAGGGGATGAAGGATCAACTATTACTGCCCCATTCACTCTCTCAGAAGACGGAAAGACAGTATCAGGCAGTCAGAGCGGACTCAGGAGTAACGGGGCATTGACTCTCCGTGTGGAGATGGACGAAGGATACTGGACGGGACTCAAGAGAGAAAGCGATGATTCCTCGCGGTATTTACATATCTCAATCATAGTTTCCATCACCCTGCTTCTTCTGACTCTTCTCATATGGGTCCTCTTCGGGCGAGATCTCCCATACAGCAAAAGTAGCTCTCCATTTCCTCCAGAGAAGTTCTCTCCGATGGAAGTGAGGCTCATTCTTGAAGATGGTGCAGGGAGACCGGAGAGAGACCTCTGTGCAATGCTCATGTACTGGGCAGATAAGGGATGTGTCAAAATAGTGGCTAACGAAGGGAAGAAAGACACGGAATACAGTGTCAAAAAACTCTCAGGGCTTCCTGAAGGCTCCACAGAAATCGAGAAAACCCTCTTCTCAATCATCTTCAAAAAGGATGAGGAGACACTCACATCAATTGCCGAATCTAAATTCCTGGATGAGTATTACTCAAAAGTGAAGAAGGAATATGAAAGAGAATATGAGAAGGGAGAGAAACGCCTGAAGAGGAAGATAAGTAATATCCTGGAAGGGATTCTGCATGTGGCATTTCTTGTCCTTGCAGTGACAGTCGGAATATTTCTTGCAAAGAAGTTCCAGGGGCTTTTAAGCATCATCTTTATTCTCCTTCTTGTGATCCTCTTCTTCACATTCGCCATCACAGGATACATGTATCAGACACGTAGCTCCGGATGGAAAAGAGCAAAAAGAACAGCAATTTTGTCGCTCTCGGGCACAGTATGGTTCATTGTCACGTTGCTTCTTCTTTTTATTGCCAATAAGACTTTCCTCAATAAGCCTGACGTTATTTATGCTATCTTCGCTTCGACAGTGGCAATAGCTATAGGCACATTCATGGCCGCCCATGTTGAGCAAAGGACAGTGTACGGACACGATATCTATGAAAAGTGTCTGAACTTCAAAAGATACATTGAGGAGTGTGAAAACCGTAGTAGCGAGACATTCACCCGCCTAATGCCATATGCAATTGCACTCAACAGGGGTAACGCCCTCTCGAAGAAGTTTGAGAATGCTGTCCGCAGCAGGCCAGAATGGTATGAGGGCGAATACCATGACCAACCATGGATGTTCTATGTAATTCTCCATAATTCATTCGCCCAGTCTTACTCAAAAAGCACGGGCAGTGTCTCATCCTCGTCATCGTCCGTCCATGCTGGAGGTGGATTCTCCGGTGGAGGTGGTGGGAGCTGGTGAGCACGGATTGTATTCCCCGGAGATTCTATTTAGTTCAAGGCTGCCGGCAATTCCTGTTCCGAAACAATAGGACACAGATGATAAAGCAATAGATTGTACTTTGCACAATGCCGAAGGTTATCCAGAACTCATCAACTCCTTCTATAACCAATTATACTGTCTCACTTAATTGGAGTAAAAGCACATAAAGTGCTATGAGTTTTGTCATGATTGCTCTGGGGAAATCTTATTTATATCGTCCGGTGTATTTTTCGTTGGGAAACGGAATTATCAAGTGTTCTTCCTCCTTCTTCAAAAAGCCCAAGGCATAGAGGGGGTAGGTTATGAATCCTTCACCTTTTCCGACATTTGTATCTGCATATTTTACTGCTTTGTGTGTTCCGTACTTCTTAGGATTTGCAAGAACAAATTTCATGCTTGTTGCCCTTGTGTTTGTTGACTTGCATTCAACAATTATCACATCTTCTCCCTCTTCATAGACGAAATCGAGTTCCGGTGAGCCGCTTGGAGCATGGTAGTAATATAACTTACGGCCGGAGAAGACAAATGATGATGCTGTGATATTCTCTATAATTGCTCCTTTATAAGCACCGAGCTCATCATTGAGAATCTTTTTGGGAGCCTCAGGCCCAAGAAGGGACAATAAAAGGCCGGTGTCGAGAGTGTATGCCTTGAATTCGTTATTTATCTTTGCGGCTTCGAGCGGGAATGAGAGTTCTCTTGTATTGTAAGCCCGTATAACAAGTCCTACATCCTCTAGATATTCAATTCCTTCTGCTTTCTCTATCGAGTTACCCTTTGTGTTCACAAGGCTATATTGAAATTTCTTGTATTCTTTTGACAATTGGGAAGGTAGCGAGTCAAGAGCCGCCTCAGAACGCATCTTGAGACTTTCGTTGATCGCATCGTTTCCCTTGTTATCTTTGTATCTTCCAAAGTCACTTCTTATTGAAGTTAGGATTCGTTTCTGTATCCGCATTACCGCTGTTATGTCATGTGACAGGAAAAACTCGTTAACAGCTTCAGGCATTCCCCCGACGATAATATACTGTTTGAAGTAATATCTCATCCTGTCATGCACTGCGGTATTAATCGGCTCAACCTTGTCAAGAGAGGATTCAATATAGGAAAGGACATCGTCGCTAAGGCCTGTATTGATGAGAAATTCCCTGAATGAGAGTGGAAACATTTCAATATGTTCTTCATAGCCTACGGGTATTCCCCTTTTATAAGGTGCCCGGAATCCCTTCACAAAGAGGAAACTTCTTGTAGCTATTACGTCGAATCTTCCGTCGATATCCCAATATTTAAGGGAACTGTGTGCATCTGGACAATCCTGTATCTCATCAAGGATTATGAGCGTTTTCCCGGGAATGATTCTGGAGTGCGGACAGTATGCAGTGATCGAAGTCATCATCTCATCGACATCGAAGTTGCCACTAAATGCGCTGTGAACACTTTTGTTGGCTCTTAAATCAACATATATGGTGCTTTCATATGCTTCTTTCCCGAACTGCTTTGCAATGTAGGTTTTGCCCACCTGTCTCAGGCCGCTGATAATAAGGGGATGATGTCTCCTGTTTTTCCAGTCGTATAAATCATCAAGGATATCTCTTTTAAGCGTAATTATATCTCTTCAAAGAAAATATAAAACAGAATCGTACATTTTTCAAATGTTTTTCATAATTGTTTGTACAAAATTAAAAGGCAAATAGCATTATTTCGTACTTTCTTAAAACATTTATTGATAAGGCTTGTCGGAATCTATATACTATCGGCTTCCATACTGTGGCGAAAACAATGCCCCTTTGGAACTTGGCTTCCTCCGGGGCGAGTGCTATTTCAGGCTGTCTCTAAGACGCTTTATTTCTCTGATTATCTTCTCAAAATCCTTCTTTTCAAGATTCGGGTTAAGAAGTGTGAACTTAAGCATCACACGGCCGTTCACCACAGTCTGACCGATGACTGTACCTTCTTCAAGGAGTGCACGCCTCACTTTCCTGTTGATATCATCAATATCATTGAGGGCAAAGACGACAGAAGACAATTCCGGCTTGGCAGCAAGAATGAAGTCATCATCATTCTCTATCATCGAATAAAAGAGCCCGGCATTGTCTATCAACTTCGTGACCATCCTGTCGAAACCCTCCCTTCCCCTTGTGTGGAAGGCCATGAAAACCTTCAGAGCATCAAAACGCCTTGTCGTCTGCATACTCTTTCCCACCAGATTTATATACCCGTCCTCCTCATCCTCCTCCCTGTTGAGGTAATCAGCATGGAGTTCAAACGGCTCAAGAAGGGATTTGTCTCTGACAAGGACCGCCGAGCAGGAAATAGGAAGCAGGAACATCTTATGAAAGTCAATCGTGATTGAATCGCATAGTGACAGGTCCCCGATCCTCTCATGGTACTTAGTGCTCATTATTGCAGCAGAACCGTATGCCGCATCAGCATGAAGGTGCATTTTGTACCTGTCACAGATACGTCTCATCTCGGAGACATTGTCAATGGAGCCGAAATCGGTTGTTCCTATTGTGGCAACTGCACAGAAAGGAAGAAGCCCCTTTCTGACATCATCCTCCAGCATCCTCTCAAATGAGGGAATATCGACACGAAAAGAAGAATCCACGGGAATCTTCCTCACGGCATCATACCCCAGCCCCATAATATGACACGATTTCTCCATTGAGAAATGTGAAATCTCGGAAGTATACAGCCTCAGTCTGTTCCAGAGAGGCGGAAGTCCTTTCTTCTTGACATCCCAAGAGAGCTCCTTATTGCAATAGCTGTCACGTGCAGAGATTATCGCACTCATATTTGACTGTGAGCCTCCGGATGTGAAGACACCATCTGCAGAGTCAGGATAACCGTAAAGCTTTCTAAGGCCCACAATTACGCTTCCCTCGACTTCCGTCGCCGCAGGTCCCTGGTCCCAGCTGTCCATGCTGTTATTGAATGAAGCGATGAGAAGCTCGGATGCTATTGTCTCCATGAGGGCAGGAGAATGAAGGTGTGGCATGTATTCGGTCGACCAGGTACGAAGAAGGTTGGGAAGTATTGTACTCGCAACCTTTTCAAGCGTCCTGTCAAAACCCTCTCCCTCCTCAGGGAGGAATCCCAGATCTTCTATCTCTCTCCTAAGCACATAAGGGTTTATGCCGGAGAAGGCACAGTCATCCCTTACAGAAGAGAGAAAAGAAGCCATGGCCTTTTCGACCACAGCTTTATATTCTTCTCTTGTCTTATCATTATTACTGAAAATATAGGGAAAATCAGACATAATCTCTATTCACTTCCCTGACGACCTTCTCGAAGATTGAAATACCCTTCTCAAGATCCTCGTCAGCAATATTGAGTGCAGTGAGACATCTCATGACAGAACCGTTTCTTCCTCCCTTCTCCATGACAAGTCCGTTCTCGAAGCACTTCTTCTGGACTGCAGCACATATAATACCGCTTTCCATGGGGTGCCCCATGATATCTTTTTCACCATTCGGGTTGATGAACTCGATTCCAAGCATCAGCCCCTTTCCCCTGACATCCCCGATAATCGGGCATTCCTTCTGGAGCGAGAGGAGCCTTTCTTTAAAGAGATTACCCTTTCTCACAACCTCGGAGAGGAACTCCGGCTTACTTATTGTCTCCATCACGACAGTACCCGCAGCCATTGCCAGCTGGTTACCTCTGAATGTGCCGGCATGGGTTCCGGGTCCCCAGACATCAAGCTTCTTATTATAGATTACAACGCTCATCGGCTGTGTACCGCCGATAGCCTTTGATGAGAGAATAACATCTGGAACAATACCCGCATACTCAAATGCGAACACTTTTCCACTTCTTCCCATACCACACTGGATTTCATCACAGATGAGAGGTATGTCAAGCTCTGCGGTAACACGTCTTACAGACTGCAGGAATTCCACAGGAGCAGGAACAACTCCGCCCTCTCCCTGGATCGGCTCAATGATTACACACGCCGGCTTAGTGACACCGCTCTCCGGGTCTTTAAGAAGTCTCTCGAAATATGATGCACATGCCTTTGTACCAGCATCTCCACCAAGTCCCATCGGACAGCGGTATGAATAAGGGTACGGCATAAATTGCACGCCGGACATGAGATTGGGCACCTGGGACTTTGCATAGCAATTGCCTGTGACTGCCATAGCTCCGTGGCCCATTCCATGATAACCGCCTGAGAAGGCAATGACAGAGCTTCTCCCTGTCGCTATCTTGCACAGCTTTATTGCCGCATCGGTCGCATCAGTCCCGGAAGGTGAACAAAACTGAATCTTCACATCCTTTCCCATGCCGAAGGGAAGAATTGAATGAATTGTTTCGACGAATTTATCCTTGGTCGGTGTCGTCAGATCCAACGTATGAAGTGGAGAACCTGATGAGATAAGGTCAATCATTGCCTTATTCACTCGCTCATCATTGTGACCTAGAGCCAACGTGCCTGCCCCGCAGAGGAAATCAATATACCTATTGCCCTCAACATCCTCTAATATAACTCCCTTTGCCTTATTCAATGCAAAAGGAAACTTCCTCGGATAACTTCTTGCAGAAGATTCGAATTCATTCTGACGGTCTGTGAAGTACTTGTTTGTAAATGTTTCGTCCATTCCTTTCCTGTCCTTACTCCATAAATACTTTCCGGGTCTTTCCCGGCCCCTGATTAACAAGTTTGCTTTTCCCCTGCTTTTCTCCAGTCACCGAAAGGAGAGTGCAGAGTGTTATGACAAGCGGGTCAATATTAACAAATAAGAGGGCAGGTGACTATAAGAAAACCTTAAATAGTACAAATATTTTCCCTATGCTATTGGTTGGTGTGCAAGAAATTATAACATCAAGCAGGCATCTTTTTCATTTAAAAGGAATTAGCTCTAACAAAACTCTATATCTCGTCTGAGTTGTCGTAACTTTCCAGAAAGGAGACCTTCTCATTTCCATCCCTGAATGCAGGGAATGTTGAAATATAGACATTGTGGATGCTGTTGAAAACAGACTCTTTTATGTGGGGATTATCTTTTTCCAGTCTGCTAAGAAGCAATTTTACTTCCTCACGTTTACTCCCCTTCCCGTCAATTGCATTTTTCTCTGTCACAGAGCAGGCACAGCGGATGAAATGGAGGTCATTTGCCTCACACCATGAGATGATATCATCCTCGCTGACACGGTAGAGCGGCCTTATAAGCTCCATTCTTTCATAGTTCCGGCTCTTAAGCTTGGGTGGCATGTTCTGCAACTGGGACGAATAGAACATTCCCATGAGGACAGTTTCTATAACATCATCCCTGTGATGGCCGAGTGCTATCTTATTGCATCCCAGCTCTGAGGCCTTCTTGTAGAGCCAGCCACGTCTCATCCTCGCACATAGATAGCACGGGTACTTCTCGGCATTATCTGCTACCGAGAAGATATCTGTATGAAAAACAACAGCATCAATATTGAGAAGCTCAAGATTATGTCTTATCACTCTTATAGTCTCTTCACTGTACCCGGGATCCATGACTATGTATTCAACTTCAAACGGGAAGTCAGATATGCGGCACAGCATCCTCATCATGACAGCAAGGAGCATAGAGTCCTTCCCCCCTGAGATACAGACAGCTATCTTGTCACCCGGAGAAATAAGAGAATAAGTCTTTATTGCATCAATGAATGGTGCCCAGAGTCCCCTTCTAAATTCTCCCGATATCGTATTCTCTATCTTCTGGTTCGGCCTGAGCTCCCTCTTCATGCCTTTCTATGTGTCCTTTTCCGCTATGAATGGTATGGGGTGGCATCTTTCCTGTCAATCCCTGTATAAAACGACAGTTTACGGCCGTTATGACGGATTAAAGGAAAATTTTATTTTACGAACTGGAGTTAATTTAAAATAACCTCTAAACTTTCTCCATTATGAGAATAGCAATACCGGTAAGGGAAGGATTAATTGAAAGGAGGGCACAGGAAGCCCATGCACTCAATCTTTATGATACAGATGAAGATGAGATCCTTTCAAAGGAAGTGGTGATAGTCTCAGGAGAAGACGACATCCTTAGAAAACTAAAGGAAACTGGACGAGATACATTCATCTGTCTTTCGCTGGATCCAAAGATGGTCATAGACCTCAGTCTTAGGGACATCCAGATAGTCGGGGGCGTCAGTGGCAATGCCGATATTGCTGTAAAACAATATATATCCGGGACACTTGAAGAGAATGACCTTGTCCTCGACTGTGACGGTAACTGTAATGGAGACTGCAGCCAATGCCATTAAAAAAGAAAGTTAAGGAAGAAAAGAAAAAAAGAGTACCGCTTTATGACAATAAGACATCCCTTGCTGTCTATCTTGTTGAAAGAGCCCTGATTATCGCACTCCTCGTAAGATTCATATTCATGCGTAACTACGAAAGTGCATTCACATGTGTGCTTACACTTTTTCTTCTGATTCTTCCATCAATAGCATCTCGAACATTGCGTATCCACCTCACCACAACCTTTGAGGTGATTATCCTTGTTTTCATATTCTGTGCAGAAGTCCTCGGCGAGCTCTCATCCTTCTACATAGCATTCCCGTTCTGGGACAGTGTCCTGCACTGTATCAGCGGATTCCTGTTCTCAGCAGTCGGATTTGCACTTGTTGACTTCTTCAACCGTGATGAGCATTTTACATTCAAGCTCTCCCCTGCTTTTCTGGCCTTCGTAGCCTTCTGTTTCTCGATGACTATCGGTGTACTTTGGGAATTTTTTGAATTCGCCGGAGACCGCATCTTCAACTTCGACCTCCAGAAAGACTATGTGATCCATACAATAGGTTCGGTGTCACTTAACCCAGACAAAAGAAACAAAGCTGTAGTCATCAGCAATATAGTAGACACAATAGTTGTCCAGGCTGACGGGACACAGACTTCCCTCGGTCTCGGCGGCTACCTCGATGTCGGGCTCTTCGACACAATGAAAGACCTCTTCATTAACTTTATAGGGGCACTTACCTTCTCCATAATCGGATTCTTCTACGTCAAGAACAACGGTAAGGGAAAGACAGCAGAGTCACTCATTCCGAAAGTCGACATGAGGGAAAAGACACCCCAGCTTGATAAGCCGGAAGAGGAAAAGTAAGAACAAAGGCCCCCGTCTGGAGGCCTTAATATTTACTTATCGAAAAGAAGATTATCGAGCTCTGAAGCTATCTTTTTCTTATCGAGGTTCTTTCCGATGATACAGAGTCTGATCATTCTGTCACCCACATACGGATCCCAGTCCTGGAGAATCCTCGGGTCATCCTCAATGAGTTTCTTCCTTATCTCTGTCGGAGCGGAGGCAACCCACTTGCCGTAAGGAGAACACATCAGCTGACGTCCGCTTGTCTCAAGGACATAGGCCATATCGTCCTCATCACTGAACCATATAGTTCCCTTGCTTCTTATGATATTTCTCGGCCATGTCTTCACATACTCCCTGAGTTTCTCCCTTACAAAAGGTTTTCTCCTGTAGTATATGAAAGTGCCGATGCCGTATTCGTCCTCACTCTCACCCTCATGTCTGTGCTCATGGTGATGATGGTGCTCATGACCTTCTTCCTCATGGTCATGATGTTCGTCTTCATCATCGTCATCTTCATGGTCATGATGATGGTGATGGTGTTCATGTTCCTCTTCGTCATCATCATGATGGTTCTCAGGATTTCCTTCGTCGTCCTTGTCACCAAGTCCCTCTTCGCTCATCAGGGCGCGGCACCAGCCGGCTTCCTCGAAAACCCTGTCGAAATCGAATGAGGATGTGGAAAGAATATCACCTACGTTGACATTGCCCATGGTTGTCTCTATTACCTTCACACCAGGATGCAAAGCCTCAATAACCTCTCTGACCTTCGACCTCTCACTCTCATTGACAAGATCCGTCTTGTTTATGACAAGTGTAGAGCAGAATTCAATCTGCTGAACAAGAAGGCTCTCGATATCTTCCTCCCCGATCTTATCCTTCTCAAGAAGTTTCTCGCCTGATGCAAACTCATCCACCAACCGCATTGCGTCGACAACTCCGACAATATTGTCGAGTACACCGTTCTTGATGGACAGAAGCTGCTGTGCAATAGGCATAGGTTCACAGACACCACTTGCCTCTATCATTATGTAGTCATACTTCCCGGAGGAGATGATTTTCTCAATGTTCTTAGCCATCTGTCCCTTGAGGGTACAGCATATACAACCGTTCGTAAGAGGCACGATATCCTGTGTGTCTGTAATATTCGCACCCTTGGCAATCAGAGAGGCGTCAACATTGACTTCTCCAATATCATTGACGATAACTGCAACTTTATATCCCTCCTGATTCTTAAGAACATTATTCAGGAGAGTTGTCTTTCCCGCTCCAAGGTATCCGCAAAGGAGCGTGATAGGTGTCTTAGTTTTGTTTCTCATTCTTTTACTCCACTTGCGAATATAATCATTTTTTAAGAATTGGTTAAGTGTACAGAGAGAAATATCACCCGGCCGGGGCAGGAGGAAAAAAGAGAAGGTCTTTTATGTTTTACATAACTTTTACAGTTCCGATTTGCCTAATATATAAATAATGAATAGAATATGGCCATGAGAAAGACAAAGATTATATGTACTATCGGACCAGCAAGCGAAAACGAAGAGACCTTGACAGCAATGGCGAAGGCAGGAATGGACGTCGCAAGGCTCAATTTCTCACATGGAACACATGCGGAGCACCAAGCAAAAATTGACCTCATAAAGAAAGTCAGGGAGAAACTCAATCTTCCGATTGCAATAATGCTGGACACAAAGGGACCGGAATACAGAGTCGGACTCTTTAAAGACCACAAGGCTGAAGTCAAGAGCGGGGACAAATTCACATTTACAACCGAGGAGATTGAGGGTGACAGCACCCATTGCTCTGTAAGCTACAAGAATCTTGTTAATGAACTCGATATCGGGCAGATTATTCTTGTCAACAACGGCCTCTTATCCTTCAAAGTTGACGAGAAGACAGAGAAGGAAGCCATTTGCACTGTTATTGACGGTGGAATCATCTCGGACAGGAAGTCGATGAACTTCCCAGGACATGTGACACGCGCTGAGTACCTTTCCCAGGCTGATAAGGATGACATACTCTTCGGACTCAGAAACGGAATTGATTATATAGCCCTTTCCTTTGTCTCCAACCAGGACGATGTCTTGAGTGTCAGAAACTTCATAAACAAAAATGATGGCGAGAATGTCGAGCTTATCGCAAAGATAGAGAACCAGGCCGGGATAGACAATATAGACAGCATATGCAAACACGTTGATGGAGTCATGGTTGCCCGTGGCGACCTTGGTGTTGAAGTGCCGTTCGTCTCACTTCCTGCCATCCAGAAGTATCTGATCTCTCGTTGCAGGATTATCGGAAAGAGAGTTATCACAGCCACAGAAATGCTTGAAAGCATGATTAACAACCCCCGCCCTACCAGAGCCGAGATATCTGATGTGGCAAATGCCGTCTATGACGGGACAAGCGCAGTCATGCTCTCCGGGGAGTCAGCCGCGGGAAAGCATCCAGTAGAGGCAGTTGCAGCCATGGCTTCCATCTGCGAATCTACGGAGAATGACATTAACTATGAAAAAAGATTCAGAACCACAGAATATACTATCCACAATTCGACAGATGCAATATCACATGCAACCTGTGACCTTGCCATCGACACAAAGGCAAAGGCTATTGTTGTCTGCTCAAAAAGCGGAATGTCGGTAAGACTGGTTTCACGTTTCAGATGCCCCGTTCCGATTATCGGCATGACAACCAATGAAAGAGGCTGGAGGCTCATCAACCTCAGCTGGGGTGTGACACCTGTTCTCAGTGACAAGTATTCATCTTCAGATGTCATGTACCACTATGCACTCATCAGGGCCAAGGAGATTCTGAATCTCCAGAAAGGTGACACTGTTGTCCTATGCGGAGGCCCCGCAGACGGTGGCAAAGGCACCATAAATACAATAAAGTTAGCAACAATAGAATAAATACTCCGCCCCGCCGAATCAGATTTCCGGTGGGGATTTTTCGTTGCATGTCCCATATCCTCAGATAAGGTCAACAAACCGTTGAAAATGTAAAATCTTCTTAACAATTGAAGAAAATCATGACATTTTTCCAGATTTTCCTGCTTAAGTATAAGGAG
>CAVHPV010000049.1:0-16098 GCA_963638045.1 Faecalibacterium sp. CAG:74
GCTTGTATTCTTCGTTTTCATCAAAGTTAAAATATGCAACAGACTCAAAGCTCTTGCCGAACTCTTTCATCGCCCAGGTTTTCCCGACCTGCCTTGCTCCGCGAATAATCAACGGCTTACGATACTTTGACTCCTTCCAACTATTTAACTCATCCAGAATAAATCTTTTCAAGGTATTGTATCCTCCGTATCAATTGACTCTATTATAACCCTTCAGCATAAGAAACTAACACACTTTTTATGTAAACTATGTGATTATTTACACTCTTTTCCCATAAAAAATGCGAAAAGCAATCTGAAGAGCCAGCCACAAGTACAAACTTAATTTTCCAAACGGCCTCATGATAGATTCTTCGGACAAAATCAGACCTCTGAATGAACATATATCTTTTTATCCTGTCTCTCGGCTGGGAGAATAAATTTCATTCCATAATCTTTAGATCTGATCAATAAATTCAGTCTATGAAGCAAGAATCACTACGTCCCGGAATATAAGAGTGCAACTGAACTTGAGATAAATTGATTGAAATGAACTCATTGAAAACCTGTCGTTACGCATAAAACTTGAGGAATCCCATTTTTTTTAGGCAGTCATCCGCAAAGGTCGAAAAATTCGCCCAAAACAACATTGCATTGTACTTTTGGTCGATATTTTTGTTATAATACTAAAAGGAGTAAAGAACATGTATATAAGAAGAGAAATAGAAGGAGCCATTTTGAGAACAGCAGAATCATTTCCTTGTATTGCTGTATATGGCCCCAGACAGGTTGGAAAGTCTACAACCGTTGATTATCTATTCGGAGATAACTTCAGAAGCGTCACACTTGATGATATCGACGACAGAACCCTTGCAAAATCCAATCCCAGGCTGTTTCTTGAAACTTACGGTTATCCTCTCATCATAGATGAAATCCAGAAGGCTCCGATTCTTCTTGACGAAATAAAGATAGTAATCGACAACAAGAGAAAAGAATGGCTGAAAAACGGAGAAAAACCTAAGCTCTTATATGTGCTCACGGGTTCAAATAGATACAAACTACAACAGGGTATATCGGATTCCCTTGCAGGACGATGCGGTATTATAGATATGGCTTCGCTCTCTGAAAGGGAGAAATATGGGGAAAAAGGCAGTCTTTTCACTCCCGAAATATCTACACTACTCGAAAGGGAAAGGAACAGGAGCACCCGCGTTAGAACAAGAAAGGAAATGTTCGAAGACATATTTATGGGAGGTATGCCTGACATAGTTACTGGAAACGCTGAACGTGACATCTATTTCAAATCATATGTAAGCACATACATAGAGAAAGATGTAAGGATGCTCGTCGGGGCAAAGTATGAAACAACATTCAGATCTTTCATGTCTCTTGTCGCACTTAGAACTGCGAGGGAACTGCACTATGATGAGCTTTGCTCTTCCATCTCAATTGATGCCAGAACGTGCAAGGAATGGATTTCAATCCTAGAAACATCCGGTATTGTCTACCTTCTTCAGCCTTTCATGCCTAATCTTTCAAGCCGGATCATCAAAGCTCCGAAGCTGTACTTCATGGATACAGGGCTCTGTGCCTACCTCTCGAAATGGCCGGATGCAGAGATGCTGTCATTATCAGCAATGTGCGGAGAATTCTTTGAGTCGTTCGTTGTCAGTGAGATTGTCAAAAATCTTTATTCCCATGGTGTAGATCCTAAGGAGCACATATTCTACTACAGAGACAAGGAGCAGAAGGAAATAGATTTAATCTACACAGAAAGAGACAAAATATATCCGATAGAAATAAAGGCTGGTATTACTCCACAAAAATCAGCGAGGAATTTCTCGTGCCTCAACAAGTACAAACTTGATATTCCAAACGGCCTCGTGATAGATTCCTCGGACAAAATCAGACCTCTGAATGAACATATATATTTTTATCCTGTCTCTCGGCTGGGAGAATAAATTTCATTCCCCAATCTTTAGATTTGGGCCTTTCGCTGTTTATGGTGGGTAAAAACAGTCCTTAGCATTCGGTTTTTGATGTTTGATACTGGAGCCTATCAAGCAACCTTCGTTGCCAGGTCTCTTTTATTGCTTGCTATTGTTGGAGATATCTCCTCTAGTGCACAACCTGGTGTTTCTTGCTCATTGCTATATCCCTATTCTGAGCCCTTGAATACTACCCACTACAAATAGCGAACAACCTAGATTTGGTCGATAAATTCAGTCTATGTAAAACAATACAAGAAGAAAGAGGAGGTCCTCTCGAACCCCCTCCCCAGAATTATGCCGTTATCTTAAACACTGGCCAGCATTCCCTTTATTGTTTCAATTGCTGCATTGAATCTTTCATCAACACTTGAATCTGTGTATTTAACAGCAACATCCGGTGTGATTCCGATTGTTTCAAGGTTATTGCCGTTTGAATCCACAGTCTGGTATGTCGTGGTGTAGATGAATACTTCTCCGGCATCAAACGGCCCGGACTGGAAGATGGTTCTGTCCGTAAGAGCACATGTTCCACCATAAGTCTGTCCGCCTACTATCTTTGTCGAAGGAAGAAGCTTTGCGATTATACACGAGATTTCCGAACACGATACAGAGCTTCCGTTTGCGAGTACGACGAACGGCCCGGAGTAGTTTGTATCAGCAACTGGATTGCAATACTCTTTCTCGAGGTAGAAATCGATCCATGGTGTGTAGTTGTACCTTGAATAGCTGTCACGATATCTGACAGAGCCAATCTTAGTCGGCTCAGAGAAGAACGACCCCATCAATTTGAAAAGAAAGTCGGCTGCCCCGCCACCATTCGATCTCACATCCATTATGACACCACTGACTTCAGTCCATGTATAGCCGTCGAATGAACATTTTCCGGTTGCTGTAATATACTTAAGCTGTTTGAGAAGGTCGAGAATACCCTCAAGCTGTGCTCTCTCTTCTGAAAGGTCATATGTCACCCCGTTCTTTACATTCTGGCACCAGAGAGCATCATGAATATAGTCCAGTCCCTTGTCTTCAAGTGTCTTTCTCTCATCTGCTGTCAGATTCTCCTGATAGAGAAGAGGCTCAAGGACCTGAGATGACGGGAATTGGGAAATGTAGTAGTAGAAGATGTCGTCTTCCGTGAGGCCGTAGAAATACGTAAACTCATCGAGCGAGAGACCGGTAACAACTGTCGTCCATGCTTTTTCTGCATCCGTCAGCGTTGTATGATCGGCACTGGTCTTCGGCTTCTTTATAGTATATCCAACAGAATCAGTAAAACCAGTTGTACCGTTATGGAATGTTCCCTCATTGGTGAGTTCAGTGACTTCCACAACACCTTCTGTAGTGGAGTAGAACTTCCTCACCGTAGCCTTCTCTTCGTCTGTCGAAGCAGAGACATCCTTTACGACGGGATTCTCGAACCCGCCGTTGACGGATAGAATGCTGATGACACTCCCCTTTTCAGTGACAGAAAGTGAGAATATATCAGGATAATCATTGATATCCCAGTCGGGCTGAGCCTTCTTCATTTTCTGGAGCGTCGATGGTGATATCTGGATATAGTTACCGAAGTTGTCTGTAATCCTGAGTGCATAGTGATAGTCACTAAGCTGCCACGACATCTCCTTAAAATACTTGAATGCACTGATACTGTCCTCTTTCTTTGTGTAATCAAGCTTCTGGAAGAGAGGCAGGTATTTTTCATAGACTGCGTCCCAGTCCATGTCCGTCTCCTCGCTGAAGTGGACATACTCGAGGCTCATTGCATCCCAGTACTTAGAGAAGATGGTCTCCCAGGAATTTGTTTCCTCCTCAATTGGATCTTTAGCATCATTCGTGCATGAGGAGAACACGATAAGTGCAAGAAGTATCATTAAAACTGTCAATATCTTCTTCATTTGTTAATCCCCCATAATAAGCCGGCAGCAACGGAGACTGTCGAGTTGTGCACCGGGTAAGATGCATATTTCTGACTCTTATTCATGTCTGTAAGAGAAAGCGAGTAGCCAAAAAGAAGATATGCATCATAGGAGCCGAATTCCACATCAACGCCTCCCGCTAACGATACGCCGGCCTCAAATCTGTTGTAGAGACTGAGGTCCGTCTCCTCTTCGACGGGACGCACACTTGTAAAGCCATATGCATTTCCTGATCTCGTTCCATAAGCCCAGTAACCGAGGTAGCCTCCCACTGTGCAGAAAGCACCCCATCTGCTGCCGCCGAAATTAATTGACATACGCAGAGCAAGGGGGAGTTCGACGAAGCAGTTACTGACGCTGTATACAAAGATTGTGTCTGTTTCGCCCTTGACTTTAACATTCTTTGTATATTCGTAGGCCTTTTCTTGTAAGGACAAGCCTGTCTGGAGAGCGATATTCGGTGTGAACTCCACGACGACGGGAACCGAGAAATCGGCACCGACAGCAGCAGAGTATTCATAGCCGCTGTAGCCTCTGCCGGCAATTATGGAGTTGGAATTGATTCCAAGCTCCCCGCCGACGTAGACTGTTGCGGCACTCAGGCTACAGATAGCCAAAGTAAGCAATAGTAATATCATTGTCTTTTTCATGGGGATAACTTTCTGCTTTTTCTTATCTTCAAGTCAATAACAAGTGTCCTTCTTTTTTGAAATTAACGGATATTTTGAATTCACTCTTCGGATACATATGATCTTCTTGAAATCACTGTGACACATCATTCTTTTTACCGGGCAGAAAAAAACAAGGGTCTGTGGCTGACAGCAAATCCTTTCAATATGGTGGCTTTTCCAATTTCCCTTCTGCCGTACATGGTCAGGGATTCAAATCTCGGGCTGTAATATAAATTTTCAAGCTGATTCAATTCCTCTCTTCTGCCAATCACAAGCTTCTCTTCAGTTGATTTACAAGACGCTACTCAAAAGTAGTATACTTGTGTTAGCATCGGGAAATATTAACCACTGAACATCGGTAATTTCCAACCAAAAAACATCGGGAAATAAAAACCAAAGAAAAACGGAAAATTCCAACCACAGATTAGTCTATGATATGGTGTAAAAAAAGGTAACACTTTATGTATTACTGAACCTAATCAGGTAACACATATTCCTACCACTGGATCTAAGAAGGTAACACATTTTGTATTACTGCTCCCTAATGGGTAACAATCCTCTTATAATCCCTCATCTTTTCTTTGTCAATTGACTGTTTGAAATGCACCATAATCTAAAATGGTTGTTTTTAACCGATGAAAATTGGTTGGAATTAACCGATGAAAAATGGTTGTTAAATACCGATGTCAACACTTGTGTGTAGTGTAACATCCAGTCCATAATCTCAACATCAATCAGCTATACCTAGCATAAGTAACACCTGTTTCCTTCAAGTATTATCTTAGCTTACCTATCAGGTCCAATGCTTATAAAAGTTGAACCATACTGTATCATTCAACTAACCGCCTACATAATTTTTCATAGCAAATGTATGCAATCCCAAAAGGATAATCTTGTTCAACTGTATTCTCTTTGATATCATTATGATATCACAAGACTTGGAGGATAATATGGCTCATGTTACATTTGATGAAGAGAAAATCCTGAAGCCCCGCTCAGGCTTTTTCACCCTTTTCCTGGGAATCATCCTTCTTGCATTCTCCATTCCGCTTTTCATCTTCTGCGGTTTACAGTATGAGAAGGGAAACACCCTTTACGGGACTGTTGAACTTGTAGTGGGTTTGCTTGCAATAGTCACAAGTGTCCTTGACTTCTGCGGTCTGAGGGTAATCAAACCCAATGAGGCACTTGTTCTCTCCCTCTTTGGAAAGTACTATGGGACAATTTATGACAGCGGTTTCTGGTACATAAACCCGTTCTGCACTAATCTCTACCCCAAGGCAAAGGCAGCAGAGAGCCAGGCTACACTCAAGAATAACCCAAACACACTACAAGGGGCAAACACAGCACAGAGCAATTCGAGGGTTTCCCTAAAAATCTCCACATTTGTCAACGGCAACCAGAAAGTAAACGACAGGCTGGGCAACCCAATAGAAGTTAGTGCAATCGTTATGTGGAGAGTAACCAATGCCACAAAGGCTGTACTCAATGTTGAGTATTATTATGAATACCTCTCCAACCAGACAGACTCCACGATAAGGAATGTCGCACGTCTCTACCCCTATGACATAATAGACGATGACGATGATGAGAGCGGTGACAAGGGAGAAAAGACCCTCAGGGGTTCTGCCACATTGATCGCAGAGGAGATGAAGAACGAACTCTCACAGCGTGTCAAGGATGCAGGGCTCGAAATAATTGAAGTAAGGCTCAATCAGATCGCTTACGCTCCCGAGATTGCCGCTGCAATGCTCCAGCGCCAGCAGGCAATTGCTGTGATCGCAGCCAGAAAGAAGATAGTGGAAGGCGCAGTGTCCATGGTAAAGATGGCACTTGATCAGCTTAAAGATGAAGGAGTCATAGACCTTGATGAGGAGAGAAAAGCAAATATGGTGTCGAATCTTCTGGTGGTTCTCTGCTCCAGCAAAGAAGCAAATCCAGTATTAAACACAGGATCCCTCTATTAATATGAGTGAAAAGAAACAGGTGCCGTTGAGGATAAACAAAGACCTTTTTGATATCCTCTCCAGATGGGCAGAGGATGATTTCAGGTCCCTCAACGGGCAGATAGAATACCTTTTGACTGAATGTGTGAAAGCCAGAAACAAAGGAAAGACAGGAGATAGGAAAGATTCTACCCAAAAAGAAAAATAAAACTGGAAATAACCTGAAGGAAATGCAAGAATAGTGTGTCTCATATAATTCCGTTTTCATGGTACGGAAGTCTCTACGGGCAGTCCTAAAGCCCACTATGAGAAAAAGGAGACTATATGAGATTAATCAAAGGAAATATCATCGAGGCTAAGGAGCTTGGAAAGCTCAATACTCTCAAGGGTGGATGCATTATCCTCAGCGATGACGGGATAATCGAGGACGTGGCAGAGAAAATTCCACAAGGCTTCAGTGGAGATATTACCGACTATGGAGACGCACTCATCCTCCAGTCTTTCTGTGATATGCACCTCCATGCCCCGCAATTTCCGATGCTGGGAATGGGAATGGACCGTTTTCTTCTCGACTGGCTCAAGACATATGCCTTCCCGACTGAAGCTGCATTCAGTGATACATCTTACGCAAGAACTGTCTACTCGCAGCTGGCAGACACTCTAATAAAGAACGGCACCACCCGCGTCTCCATGTTCTCATCCCTCCATACAGACTCAACACTCATTCTGATGAAGGAACTCGAAAAACGGGGAATTTCCGGATACGTAGGCAAAGTCAACATGGATCGTAATGGCGGAGAAAACCTTGAAGAAACTACAGAAGAATCGAAAATAGAGACGCTCAGATGGCTTGAGAGATGTTCTGATTTCAAGCTGATAAAACCGATTATAACTCCCCGCTTCACACCATCTTGCACAGATGAGCTTATGGCGTGGCTGGGAAAACTTGGAGAGGAGAGAAATCTTCCTGTCCAGTCACACCTTTCAGAGAATGCCAGTGAAATCAGATGGGTCAGGGAACTTCACCCCGACTGTCAAAGGTATTGGGAAACATACAACAAGTACGGCCTTTTCAAAGAGAAGACACTTATGGCACATTGCGTCCACTGTGATGATGTAGAGTTGGAAGCAATCAGGGAACATGGTGCCGTTGCTGTCCACTGTGCCTCATCGAATTGCAATCTCATGAGTGGGACCGCCCCTGTAAGGCACATGCTCGACATGGGTGTGAATGTAACTCTTGGAAGTGACATCGCAGGTGGGTCTGAAATAGCAATGTACCGTGTCCTGGCAACAACAATTGCGGCAAGCAAGTTCAGAAGGATGGCTGACAATTATCTCATAGATGCATTAACACTTCCCGAGGCATATTATCTTTCCACTTCAGCAGGCCATGTCTACTTTGGAGACAAACCAGGATTTGCAAAAGGTAACAGACTCAACGCGATAGTTGTCGATGACTCGCACTTCTCACCTTCAAAGAGGGAACTCACCCTCCCGGAGAGACTTGAGAAAGCTGTATACCAGATGGACGACAGAGCGATAAAAGCTGT
Organism: Faecalibacterium sp. CAG:74; assembly: GCA_963638045.1. Lineage (GTDB taxonomy): Bacteria > Spirochaetota > Spirochaetia > Sphaerochaetales > Sphaerochaetaceae > Ornithospirochaeta. The sequence goes on from CAVHPV010000049.1 coordinate 8,057, forward strand.
TTATTGCTGACAGTAGTTATCCCGGTCCGCAAAACCGGACTGGGATAAAAACTCAAGAGCACTGTCCCTGCATCACACAAACAAAGCAGTAAACAGAAGCAAAGTGATATTCCCTCTTTATTGTCTTGGATATCTCTCACGAAGGTACTCAACATTTTGCACCAACTCTTCTTCAGCTACAGCCCCGTTCATGTCCCGCAATTGTTATACATCACCTTCATATCTATTCCTTATAGCAGAAAGCCAGCATTGCAACCCTGAAGACAGGGGCCAGGCTCTCATCCCCATGGCAATACTCATCAACATAGCCACAATAGTTCTCCTTTGCATAATCCTCCAGCATTTGGAAATCAGGATGATCGTCAAGACCGTAAATGACAAAGTAAACGGAGTATTCCCCGCGGGCGATGAATGTGAAACTGTAGCGGGGTGCCTCCCGATGAGAATATACCTTCCTAAACCACTCAATCTCATCCTCCTTGATCAACTCATCGCACTCATTAAGGCTGAGATACATTTCCCTTACCATACCCGGCTCTTCGAGGACTCTTTCCAGGACATAGTCTCTAAAGTCCATTGACTCAACTAATTCTTCTGACAGCATTTTTATGCCTCCTACCTATATATAGGTCGGATACCCCCGAAAAATGTCATACTTATTTTTCACTCAGGCCCTAAAAAACAGCCGGCTAAGCGGCTGAAAAGGAGGATTTGGAAATAATATGAAAAAAACATCTCTTACTTAGTTATATGATACCCCCTATCACCCACAATTCAATATAGAACATGTGAAGAATGTATGTAGATTCTTACTGTAAAAGAATTAATTCAATTCACGAATTGTCAGATAAACCATCTCTAAGCACGTTTGGCTCCAAGCATCAGAGAGAGATGTAAGCACCATAGAAAAAGCAAATGTAAAATTTATGTAAGATTTTTCACCTCCCACCAGAGAAGGCAAAATAAACGGGCCACAGCGGGGGATTACTGCCATGGCCCACAAAGGAGGGATTGAAGAAAAAACAATTTATATTCGCTTTTCTTGGCTATAAAGATAGCCCATTTTTTAGTACAAATCTTTTCGATTTCTTGTAAAAAATGTAGAGAAATGTGTAGAGGTTATGAAGAAAGATAATGACTCATTTTTCATTTTACAAAAAGAAGTGGTGGAGGGATGCCTCAAGCAGTGAACACATATTTCAACAAATCTGACATGGATTTTGCCTCGGTGGACAAAGAAAAGAGAAGAATATTGAAGCTTTACCGGGAAGATATAAGAAAACATTCCGGTAGATATGCAATCAAAGCCGAGTCCATCTTCGATGAGATTCCATCCCAGCTGAAGAACCAGAACAGGCATTTCAAGCTTTCACAGATGGAGAAAGGAGCCTCTTTCAGTGATTATAATGATGCAGTGTTCTGGCTGACGGATGCCATGATTATAAACCCATGTTTCAATACGACAGAGCCAAATATAGGACTGAACCTGAACAGGGAGCGGACACTCCTGAAATGTTACCTGGCAGATACAGGCCTCCTTTTGAGCCACACTTTTGATGAAAAGCAGATTGTAAGCGAGGAAATCTACAAAAAAATCCTGTTCGACAAGCTGGAAGTCAACCTCGGCATGGTCATGGAAAATGCCGTAGCCCAGATGCTGACATCGACCGGGCACAAACTTTATTTCTATGCAAATCCTTCACGTGATGATGCCTCATCACGGATGGAAATAGACTTTTTGACTGCAAAAAGCAGAATCAGCAACAGACACAATATATCACCATTGGAGGTTAAATCAGGAAAAAACTACACTCTGTCATCGCTCAACAAGTTCAGAAAAAAAATACGCTGAAGTTCTTCATATCCCATATGTCATCCATACAGAAGACTATAGGGAGGATGACGGAATAGTCTATCTCCCGGTATACATGACATATCTTCTGTGAAAAGCACACGCAAATAGCCACTTTCTGTCACATCCAGAATGAAGAAGATTATAAAGATTCCTCCATAGCCTTCTTCTCCACCTCGCTGAGAGGATATTTTCCAAAGAGGTCGGGTCTCAGCCTCTTCGTATCCTTTAAGGCCTCGATATGTCTCCATTTTTCCACCGCACCGTGATTGCCGGAGAGAAGGATATCGGGAACACGCTCTCCCATATACTCCACGGGTTTTGTATATTGAGGATATTCAAGAAGTATATTCTCGTGGCTCTCGTCCTCCGTCGCCCCGTCTCGTATGACACCGTCAAGAAGTCTGACGATACTGTCTGTAATCACTTCTGCTGCAGTTTCTCCTCCGCTGAGAACATAGTCACCGATAGAAATCATTTCATCAACATGGTTTTCCACCCTTCTGTCGACACCCTCATAGTGCCCGCATATCAGGAGAATGTCATCTTCCTTCGAAAGTTCCCTGGCCTTCTTCTGAGAGTAGACTTCTCCCTTCGGAGAGAGAAGAATTACCCTGCTCTTCTCTCTTCTGTTGGCCTCAAGCGCCTTCATGGTTGTATCAAAACGGAGGATCATGCCATTTCCGCCACCACACGGTGAGTCATCAATGTGTCTGAAGGAGCCTCCCGCATATGGCTTGATATCCACCACTTTGATAGTCACAATCTCCCTCTTTATTGCCCTTTCAACGAGTGGCATTCTTAAGAAGGATTCAAAGACCTCGGGGAATATTGTGAGTATGGTTATCTTCATTGCAACAGTTTAGTTGTCTTTTATAACAAAAAAAAGAGAAAATGACAGGAGGACAGTCGTGACAACAGCAAAGACCGGAAAAGGAGACACAGAAAAAACTTTACATAAACCTCAATAATTCTTAAACTTCCTTATATCTTAATTATTAATCATACTAAAAATTGAGGCAGTTATGAAAAGAGTAGTTACAATTCAGGATATATCATGTATCGGTAAGTGTTCGCTGACAGTTGCACTTCCCATTATCTCGGCAATGGGAATCGAGACCGCAATCATCCCGACAGCAGTGCTCAGCACACATACGGCATTCAAGGGCTTCACCTTCCGTGATCTTACAGAAGATATAGTGCCTATCCTCAACCATTGGGAGAAGGAGAAGTTCAGCTTTGATGGGATTTACACAGGCTATCTGGGATCCCTTGAGCAAATAGAGCTTATGAAGCTTCTCATAAAGAAATTCAAGGGAGAGAAAACCCTTGTCGTAGTCGACCCGTGCATGGCTGACGGAGGAAAGCTCTACCCGGGCTTTGACCAGAACTTCGCATTCAATATGGCAAGCCTATGCAAAGAGGCTGACGTAATACTTCCAAACCTCTCCGAAGCGGCATTCCTCTTGGGAGAGAAATATCTCGATGGCGACTACACTGAGGAAGATATCAAATCCCTCATGGTGCGACTTGCCTCACTTGGTGCAAAGAAGGTTGTTCTCAAGGGGGTGTCATTTGATGAAGACCAAGAGGACCTTAAGGGAATAAAGGGAAAGATCGGCATATGTTACTACGACAGTGAGAGCGGAAGATACTCATGGTACTTCCATAAAAAGATTTCTACATCCTTCCATGGCACCGGAGACATATTTGCATCTATCTTCACAGGAGCAATGCTTTCAGATTTCTCAATTGAAAATTCCTATAAGCTTGCTGGCGACTTTGTAGTGAAGGCAATCGAGGAGACAATAAGCCATCCGGGTTACAACACATACGGAGTGGATTTCGAAAGTATCATCCCCTGGCTTACAGCAGAACAGCAGAAAAGAATGAGAGTCTGACAAAGTGAAGACTTATCCTGTCATCATCATAGGAGGCGGAGCATCCGGCCTCCTTATTTCTCACATCCTTCCTTCATCTCTTCTCATTGAGAAGAACACTATGTGTGGTCTGAAACTCTTGGTAACAGGCAATGGAGCATGCAATATAACACATGATGATGACATAAGAAATTTCATCACACACTACTATGAGAAAAAGGCTTTTGTGTCCCATGCCCTTTACTCCTTTCCTCCTTATAAGCTCAGAGCATTCTTCTCCTCTCTCGGCGTTGAAACATATGTAAGGGACGACGCGAAAGTCTTTCCTGTCAGTATGAGAAGCTCCGATATAAGGGATGCACTCATGAGAGAGAAGAGGGATATTCTCTCAGAAACAGAGGTCATCTCAATCAATAAGGAGGATGGCTTATTCAAAGTCAAGACAGCAAATGATATATATTGCTCATCTGTTCTAGTCCTTTCATGTGGTGGAAAGAGCTATCCCGGAACCGGAAGCACAGGAGACGGCTATAAGTTTGCCCGGGAGCTTGGACACAGCATCCAAGAGCCCCATCCCGCACTCTGCCCACTGAAAACAGAAGAGGATGTCTCATCTCTTGAGGGTGTAAGTCTCATCGATGTGATACTGAGTATAGGCAAAACATCATTCCGTGGGCCGATTGTATTTACCCGTGACGGCATTTCGGGTCCAGCAATATTGAATATTTCGCGGTATGTAAGTGGAAAGACAGAACTCAAGATAAAGTTTGTACCATCATTCAATACAGGGTCAGTCAAAAAAGAAAACGGAAAGTGCAATATAATCAACGCCTTGCACAGCATTACAGGCCTGCCCACTTCGTTCCTCTCCTTTCTCTTCTGTGGCATAAAGGAAAAGAATGTTGCCTCTGTCACAAGAAATGAGATACGTGACATAGAGAGAAAGCTTCTTACTTCAGTTTTTACCGTCTCCACAGACGGAGGGTACAGGAAAGCCCTGGTGACGGCAGGTGGTGTTGACACACTAGAAGTGGAAAACAAGACCATGGAGTCAAAAATAGTTCCGGGCCTCTTCTTCACAGGTGAGATCCTCGATGTCGACGGTGAGTGTGGTGGCTACAATCTCTCTTTTGCCTTTGCATCTGCTTATGTTGCCGCCGCGACAATCAATGAGAGAATTTGACTCTATTGCTCTCATCCATTACCCAAGAGTAATTTCTGAATTCAAATATCATGAAAGAGTCGACCATGAACGTTTCGTTAATATCTATTTTATTTAGATATTCCATACTAGGAATGAATGAATATGGTTTTATATCCCTATTTGCTATTGTGACATGAGGGGTATATCTCTTTTCCTTCTTTACCTTGATTTCGTTTTCACCCAGAATCTTCGTCGCCTTCCTTACAAGTGTCTCAAGTTCCAGGCTCCTTTTGACATGCGCATAGATCGTCCTCTCCCCGAAGGAACCGTACCCGGAGACATTCACGCTGAAAGGAGGAACATCAAGGGAAGAAAGGATTTCCTTCAAAAGTGAAAGTGACATATCAGATTCAAAGGGAGGAATAACCGTAATATGAGGCTCCGTCCTCATACCGCTTCTATTCCCCCATTTCTCCCTCATCCAGAGTCTTTCACTCTCTATTGTCCCCCTCAGTCCTTCCGGTAGAGTAAGACCTATGAAGTAATTACCCATTATCCTTTTCCCTTATCATCCTGAATGCCGTGTCGACATAGATCTTATGCGCGATAGCCGCAATGAGCTTACATAGGAGCTCCTCCTCGATTGATGTGCCGCCTCTCTCCTTCTCTTCTTTTCTCTTAAGGCCGAATACAGAGAGCAAGATCTCCTCAAATTCCTTCCTGAAGAATTCATAGGAAGCCTGTACATCATGCTTATTCTCTTTCTGCAACTTGATTAATAGCTGGATATCATCAAGAGATGAGACACTCTTGCAGAGCGCAATGAAGAGAAGGTAACAGATCATCTCTCTTGAATATTGTTTCTTCACGGGATTATCTATGAGTTTCTTCTTTACATAGTTACTGATCATACTCTCTGTAATCGTGAAGCCGAAGAACGGCTCAAGATACCTATTTATGTATGTTGCCGCCTGGTTGAGATAGAGCCCCACATCGGGTATCTCGGTGAATGCGGGGAGACGGTAGCCATGTATTGTCTCTTTTTCTTTCTTTTCCAGTTCCAAAATCATAATATTCTGTCAATCCTTTCATAAGTTTTTAAAAAACTCTTGACAAGTTTATCTATTACTATTTAACTATATTTAAGTTTTTCAAAAACCGATTATAAGATTGTTATACAACCATCTTCGGTTATTTGCAAGGAGGATAATATGGTCATCAATATCATGGTACCCCAGAAAGAAGAATTACCATCATTTGCTGTCAAGGACAGATTCAGCGCGCTCTCACACTTCATCGGCTTCATCCTTGCAATCATTGCGACCCCTGTCCTTCTTATCAAAGGAGCCCTGGACGGAAGAAGCCTCGCTGATCTCATATCATACTCGGTGTTTGCCCTCTCAATGATTCTCCTCTACGGAGCATCCACATCCTATCACAGCTTCAATCTCAAAGATGAGGGGAGAAATAGGAGACTGAGAAAGTTCGACCATATGATGATTCCTGTCCTGATTGCAGGCACATATACCCCACTCTGTGTGACAACACTCCATGACAACGAAGGGATTGTGCTCCTCTCTATCATCTGGATCCTGGCACTTCTTGCAATTCTTTTCAAAGCAATCTGGGTAACCTGCCCGCGCTTTGTGTCATCCATAATCTACATATCGATGGGCTGGGCATGTGCACCTTATCTGAAGGTACTCTATACCCTCCTTACTCCGGCAGGATTCAGATATCTTCTTCTTGGTGGAATTGCATATACTGCAGGCGGAATAATATATGCCTCTAAGCTTCCGCTCCTTGAAAAGAACAAAGAGTTCAGAAGCCATGAGCTCTTCCACCTCTTCATCCTTGCAGGAACAATATTCCACTACCTGATGATTTACTCATATGTGGCTTAAAGGATGAAAGAGGAATCTACCCCTAGGGACTCTAAATCATCTCTGAGAGAAGCGAGCCAGCGAGAATATGCCAACCTTTCCTTCTCGTTGATTTCGCTTTTCTCATATGCATCAAGGAACACTCTTTTTATATCATCATCAAAGATTGAGTCTGAAGAAACACTCATCAGATCAGAGAAGAGTTTTTCCATCTTTCTCCCATACTTCATTTTTGTGTACATCCAACAGACAACGAGAGCATAGTTAACCGGAAATGAATCGACACCCTTTATTGTAACTTCCGGAAAAGGGGGAATATCATCCTTATCCATATCGAATGAGAGCAGAATAGGATAGACGTCCTTTCTCGTCGAAACTGTGTAATTGAGAATCCATGTGAGAATCCTTTTCAGGTCTACTCCAACCACCTTATCGTTCATGACAGTCATTGCAACTGCACACCTCCCGTCCCTGCTGTGGGCATCTGCTATGACAAAGGGATGATAATAACCGAATTCCTTCTGGGGAAGTTCATATCCGGACACTGCATCCACAGTAAGTTCTGTTTCAAGAAGACTGTTGATAATCTTTTCCGTTACACTGCTATCTGATAAAAAGAATGCATTGAACATCTCATCAGACAAAGCACAAAAACCTGTTTTAGATATTGTATTCATCTTTCACTCCACTATTTAAAGCGGAGTTTTTTCAGATTATGTCATCATTTCAGGAGAAATATCTTAAAATTTTACAAAAGAAGCGATTTCTCTTACCCTTTCAAGAGAAAAACACCCCAAAAGTCAAAGGTCCCAGTGCAATTTAAAAATTCAAAACAACGACAGAGGTCAGCCTTCTCAGTTACAATAGGCAGCTGCAGTCTTCCTGAAATCATCAAGGGACATTTCAACACATACAGCAGCATCGCTTTCAGTGATAAGTCCATCTTTAAGGAAACTTAAAACTGCTTTAATTTTTCCCTCAACGTAACCCTTTGCATACCCCTCGGCGTAACCTTGTGCATACCCCTCAGCTCTCACAAGCTCAGTATATTTTGCTTCATCGAATTCTGTTAAACAGTTATGCTCATAAAAAATGTAAGACATATGATCAGAGAGCCTCCAGATCAATTGCAATACAGAGCTTCAGCCTTCCTGAATTCTTCGAGAGACATATTCGCCCTCTTTGCTGCATCTTTTTCCGAGATAAGTCCGTCCTTAAAGAAACTGATGATAGCTTCGATTTTTCCTTTTGCAATTCCCTTTGTTATTCCTTTGGATTCACCT
>CAVHPV010000050.1:0-15886 GCA_963638045.1 Faecalibacterium sp. CAG:74
TGGCGAGGTCCACAGCCAGTGTACTTGCTCCAGTGTTTATCCAATAGTTCTTGAAGCTGCAATCATTGTTAAAGAAGAATCCGACGGAGACAGGGTTATATACCTTAACAGGATTTTCGTATGAGAAACGGTAGCCGTCATAGTAGTCACGTATGGCAGAGATGAATTCTTCCCTTGTCTTATACTCTCTGTCCTCTCTTAGCATATATCCATCGATATACTCACTGAAGTAACTCTCAAGCTCCTCTTCCGTGTACCCGAATGCAGAGGCATAGTTCTTATTAAAAGTAATATCGTTAAGGTTGTTCATCTGACTGAAGATAGACAGGTTGGAGAATTTGGTAATTCCGGTGAGGAAGAAGAAACGCACCTTCTCATTTCTGTTCTTTATTACTGAATAGAAGGCACTGAGTGTATCTCTTATCTTATCTGCCAGTTCTATATTCTTGTATGTGTGGATAATCGGAGTGTCATACTCATCAACTATGATGACAACCTTTTTTTCAGCATTTAGCAACACGGAAAGAAACATGTCACATGGCTCTTGTCTTTCCACTTCAATCCCGTTATTCTTTGCTTCCCTTATAATGGCATCCTGAAAGCTCTTAAGAAAATTATCATAGCTTGTGCTGACACTTGTGTTCATCTCGGCAAAGTTGAAGTGCATTACCGGATACTTCTCAAAGGAGTAATCTGTACTGTCTATATATAAACCTTTGAAAAGTTCCCTCTTCCCTTCGAAAAGACAATGCAATGTCGAGCACATCAGGCTCTTGCCGTAACGACGGGGTCGGGAGATGAAGTAATAGCTGGAAGACTCATCCTTTACAAGGTTATATATGTACTCTGTCTTGTCGACGTAGATACAATCCAATGCACGGAGATTTTCAAATGAACTTCTGTCTACAGTTATTTTCTTCATACTTATATATTACATTCAATCCATGATAATCACCAGAAGTTTGTCTGAATTATCATAACCATATATTCCACTTCACAGCCGACACAGCTGGTCAGTAGAAAAGTGCGTTAGCAGGTTATCTCAGCAGGGACTGAGCTAAAATCATAATTAACCACATAGGAAAAATCCGACTTATTTCATAACTGTCCCCAAACAGAGCAAATTAACATTGTCAGACATTGTTTAAGTAGACAATGTTATTGCCTATACAGCGGATTTATTTCTTAGTCTGCAGTTTAAAGACTGACTGTGGTGACTTGATATTCCCCTCCCTCACTATAATACCCTTATCTAGAAGTGGGTCTATGACCTCTTTGAGAAATTTCGAACGCGTAGAATAGTGTGTAACAGCCTGGAGGTCCCTTGCAAACTTTGGACCGTCTTTGAGAAGAGAGATGACCTTCTCACTGTCTGAAAGAAGCTGAAAGCCACTTTCATCATCCGACTCCCATAGTCTGTCAAAAAGACGCAAATTGATGAAACCGGGATATATCATCAGACACGGCTGTTTATCTGATGGCTCATCCTTATAGCTGTTCATGATTGTCTGTATTCCCGTTCCGCTTCTTTCCATCAATGATGCCACATCAAGAGCAGCCGCAATAATAGTATTACGTCGCACAGAAGGAATTGTATCAGCTTCATATTTCTCATACGGAAGAGGCAGAAGCCAGGAACCTGGAGACATTATCTCAAGTCTGTCAATATAAATATCGACATCAATCTGGGTACCGTAAATAGAATAATCTCTATGAGCAATAGCATTTACAAGCCCTTCTCTGACTGCATCAGCGGGATACGACCGCAGCTCTTCTCTTCCTCCGTCAGAGGTTTTTCTCCATCCTGTTTTTGTATTTCTGGCAATAAAAGCCATTGCTTTGTAGAACACTTCAGAAAGAGGTCCCTTGAATCTCCCCCTGTCCAGAACAGTACCAAGCTTATTTTTCCCCTGCCAGAGACGACAGCAAACCAGGGAATCATCTCCATCGTAGCTGTTTTCAAACATCAGGAATCCGGACTTCGCATACCCGTCTGGAGTCACAACCTCCATACTCTGGAGTTCCTTCAATTTGGGAACAGTATTTCCTTCTCTGTTATTTCTACAGAGATCAAGATATAGTGACCAGTCATGTTCGTTATACCTGACGCCTGTCTTCTCATGGTCAATTCCTAATTTTCTCTTTGAGAGTGCTATAATGTCTTCAGGACTTGCAGGAGCTGTGCTTCCATCCTGTCTAATGAACACCTCATTTTTATAGTCTCCACTTCTGTATCTGACCAGAGACTCTGACGGTTCAACTTTTATTCCCAGGACAAACGCACCGAACTTATCATCGACATTTCTTAATAGATACGAAATCTTTGCTTTCGGAATTATATGTCTCTCATTCTCAAGAGCAACCTGATTCTTCAGCTTATCAATAGATGCAATATCGAGACCAAACGCCTCTCCATCATCAGACACCCCGACCAAGATGATTCCTCCATCAGAATTTGCATAAGCAACAATTGTCTTTGCCCATTTAACAGGATTATCTTCACTTAGGGTTGCCTTGAACTCATAATTTAGATCCTCACCAATCACTTCCGGGAATATCTGGCTTATTTTCATTGATACCTCCAAAGTAATGATAGTTAACATTGTCAGACATTGTCAAGACATTGTCTGACATTGTCTAAACATTAGCATGAAACTAAAACCAAATCCGGACGATTTATACATTATTATTTATATTTTAATAAATTAGATAGAATGTAAACACAAACAACGTTAGAATAAACTAACATTGTCGAACATTGTCAAAGAAGACAATGTCATTGTCCTAAAAGCCGGTACAGCATTCATCTTCAATTCCCTTCTAAAATCTCAAAAGGTTATCAAGTGTAAGGTAAAGGTCGCTCTTCGCCCTTGGTCTCTGTTCCTTGTATAGAGGGACTCCCCTGTTGATAGAAAAGATGGCACTTACACCTTCCTCATATGCCTGTGTGATATCATCAGCAATATCACCAACAAAAGCTATAGTCTTCACACCTTTTCTCTTAGCCTCCCGGGCAACTCCAATCACCACCTTTCCCCTCAGGGACTGGCCGTCTATCTTCCCCCTACCGTGCATAGACAAAGCCCGTCCCCTCAAGCAGGGATGAAAAGCCAACAGTCTCAATACCCATCTGAAGTTTTGATCCGAAGAATGCAACCATACCTCCCCCATGCCACCTGTGGCACCGAATCCCGCGATTGTCCGGACATCAACACAACAGTCTCTTTTGATAACCTCCGAGAGTTTATCAAGATCCCTTACCATCTTATCATCTTCCCCCTTCTGCGGGCCGTATATGATAAATAGATTGTCTATATCAGAATTTACGAAGAGGCACAAATCTCAGATAAACAGACTGAAAACACTCATACCTATTAGAGTAAGCAAAGCGGCAACAACCAATGAAAGACTGCTTATTGCACCTTCAAGTCTTCCCATCTCAAGAGCCTTCGTAGTTCCTATGGCATGAGATGAGGTTCCCACAGCCACCCCGCGTGCCACACAAGACTTTATACGAAAGAGTCTCACAGCACCCTCTGCAATCACATTGCCGAAGACACCGGTTATAATAATAGAGATTACAGTAAGTGACACATACCCTCCATATTCCTTTGAAAGGGGCATACCGACTGCTGTTGTGATTGACTTTGGTAGCAGCGTCACATACTCGGCATGGTCAAGACCGAACAGAAGAGAAAGAATATAAACTCCAAGGAGAGACGTAATCACTCCCGAAAGTATTCCAAGCGTTATTGCCACCGGATGTTTCTTCAGTGTCTTTATCTCCTCATAGAGTGGAACAGCAAGAGATACCGTTGCTGGAGTTAAAAGCCAGCTCAAGACCTCTGCACTTTCATAATAGATTGAATAGTCAATTCTGAAGAGAAGAAGAAAACCTATGACTAACAGGATCGCGAGCAAGAGAGGATTGAATATGGAATGTCTGAATCTCTTTTTAATGGCAACTCCGGCAAAATAGGCCAGAAGAGATATCACAACACCAAAGAATGATGATGAGAGAAATAGTTCATTCATCGTCTTTTCCTCCAAGAAGTGCATCTGTCACCTTACCGCTTACAAAGAAGACAATAAGAGTCGTCACAAGTGATATCACAAAAAGAGGAATAAGCATCCTCTGCACCTCCTCCCATGAGGAGATAATCCCGACAGCCGGCGGGATGAACATGACGGGCATGATTTCTAGAAGGAAAGATGCAACATCCTTAACACTCTCTGTTCTCAATATACCGCTGAACAGAAGGAAGAGCATAATCAGAAGGCCATAAATGCTTCCCGGAATCGGGAGTGGAATATAGTACTTGAGAATTTCCCCAGCCAGAGAGATGACCATTATAATCATAAATTGTTTAAGATATCTCATAACTTATATTCCTATTTCGGCTCCTTGATTTCTTATTTAATTCTCATTCTCACATCAACCTGAATGCCACCCGGCTATAGCGCATTCTCAAACTCAGCGCCTTCAGCATGATTTTATTCCGTCTTTTCCCACAGAGTAGCATATCATAAGGTGCATAGGACATCAAAAAGATGTTGTAGCCCAATTATCCTTAATATAAAAACTTTGTCTCCAGTTCCTCTAGATATCACATTTATTAAAAATAATCTCATGATAGGACTATAGTTACAATTCCCATTTCTATCTTCTTATAGACAAATAAATTATACACATCATACATTCTGATATATATACAGAAAAGGCTTTCTATCAGCTTTCTAAGTTAAAGCGCCGTCTATTTCACAAATTCTGAAGAATATTTCATATCCCTGCCATTATATTGTCTTATAAGGAGAACTAAGGAGAAAAGATTAGTTGCACTCTTATTTTCTTTTTTATCATCTTCCTTCCCCATCTGCCTTGAAGTTGAATACGGGTATGATACGTTTCTCAACATCAACTGTCTCTTTTATATTTCCAAGTATGTTTTCTAAAGGCTTATAAACAAAAGGGGACTCATCAATCGTTTCAATCTTCACACAGGTTGTGTAGATTCCCTCCATTTCTTTTCTGTACTTGTTAATGTCAAGCTCTCTTATAGCCTTATTCCGGCTCATTACTCTTCCCGCACCATGAGGCGCACTGAAGTTCCACGCCTCATTGCCCTTACCTATGCATATGAGTGAACCATCCCTCATGTTTATAGGAATAAGCAGTCTCTCCCCATTTTTTGCGGAGACTGCACCCTTCCTCAATATCATACTCTCAGTGTCAATGTAGTTGTGAACTGTCTCAAACTCATCTTTCACACTAAACCCCATCCCTCTCACAATCACATCAGCTATGGCCCTACGGTTCAGCATGGCAAATCTCTGTGTCACCATCATGTCATAGAGATAGTCCTCCATCAGCGAGCCAGAGACATATACTAGCTCCTCCGGAACAGGAAGACTTTTTGGATTTTTAACCTTGCGAGCTTTAATAGTGCCCTGTATCTCACTCTCCCTCCCTTCTGCCTTCAGCTTCAGAATCAATTCATCAAGCTGTGACTTCGTGCATCCCAAGAGGTATTTCATCCCCTCCTCCTGATAGTATCCAGCAACCTCTGTTCCAAGATGTCTGCTTCCAGAGTGAATAACAAGATAAAGATACCCTTCATCATCTTTGTCTATCTCAATGAAGTGATTCCCTCCTCCTAGGGTACCGAGGCTGTGCCTGGCATATTCATATCTTATCCTTCTGAAGCACCTGAGTGTCTCAAGATCAATGAGGTCATTATAAGGATTATAGTCATCCCTTACGCACATACCGGAAGGGATCTTTCTTCTTATTAGGTCATCCAGTTTCGCCCAGTCAGCCGTTCTTTCCCCAAGTTTTATGACCTCCATACCGCATCCGATGTCTACACCTACCATAGATGGTACAACCTTGTCCTTTATAGTCATCGTGGTGCCAATACAACACCCCTTACCGGCATGTACATCACTCATTATGCGGATCTTCGAGTCCCTAAAAGCCTCCTGGTCACAGACACAGCGAATCAAGGATACAGACACATCATCAAGCTCATTCGAATAAACTATTGCCGTATTGAACTTCCCATTCACTTCAAGCATTTCTACTCTCCTCCATATCATCTTATACATAAGTATAATAATGTGTTATGCCCCCAGGTCTCCTCTGTGGCGACATTTCACGACGAACTTTATACAATGATGGTTTTCTTTTGAACTTTGATGAAAAACTATTGGCATTTATCTGGCTGTACTCATCTGGCAGGAATATCCCGGAGCACTATGCCTGTCAACTCCGGGATAAAAACAAAAATAATCCATCTTAAGGCCGGGATGAAGAAGTATTGAGATACTCACATGATTTTTTGTAGGAACGGAATATCCTCTCCCTGTCAAGTGTGAGAAACTCCCCGTTCTCATAGAGGATCCTTCCATCAACCATTGTCATGACAACATCTGCCGCCTGGGCGGAATAGACAACAAGGGCAAGCGTATCCCAGTCAGGAACAAGATGAGGTTTATCAAGGTCGATTGCGATTATATCGGCCTTCTTTCCCACTTCAAGGGATCCCGTGTCGAGTCTCCCCTGGAGTTTTGCACCGTTCTCTGTTGCCATTCTGATGATCTCTTCCGGTTTCATGATAGTCGGGTCATTTCTGTAGCCGTTATGGATAATTGAAGCAAGATGCATCTCCTCGAACATATTGAGGTTGTTATTGCTTGCACTTCCGTCAGTTCCAAGTCCTACATTGAGGCCTCGCTCAAGCATCCTGGAAACCGGTGCAAATCCAGAACCAAGCTTGAGATTGCTCGAGGGATTATGGACAGGGCTCACTCCCTTTTCCTTCATCAGGGTTATATCATCATCAGTGACCCAAACGCAATGAGCCGCATAGCATGGAATATTGAAGAAACCGAGGTCATAAAACCACTTTGCGGGAGTCTTGCCATAACGTGCAATGCACTCCTCATGCTCCCTCTTCGTCTCCGAGAGATGGATGTGGAGCCTGCCGCCTCTCTGCTGTATCTCCTCCGCCCAGAGACGAGCTATCCTTTCATTTATCGTATATTCGGCATGGACAGACCAATCCACATGGAGTCTTTCATCATATGCATTGTTGTATTCATCATAAAATGAGAGAGACTCAACACGGTTAGGGAATGTCATATAGTCAATATCATCACTTCCTCCCATGACGACACGTGTAAGGTCAGCCTTTATACCGCTTTCCCCTATCACCTTCTGAGTGACCACCGGACGCATGTACATGTCCGAGAAGGATGTGGTACCTCCTGCAATCATTTCAAGGACAGCCATCTCCATACCAGAAAGAAAATCCTCATCCCTCATTCTGTCCTCTATGGGCCAGATAAGATGGAGCCAGTCCTGTAAAGGAAGGTCACTCCCGATTCCCCTCAGGAGATTCATGGCAGTATGTCCGTGGGAGTTTACAAGCCCCGGCATGAGGAGTTTATTATACATATCCTTAACACTATCATATGATTTAAAGGGAATTTCTGTCCCGATATAATCAATTCTGTCACCAGTGACACCAAGACAGGCATTCTCCAGAACCAGAAAGTTCCCGCTTTCTTTTGTGATAATCTTTGCGTTTCTGAATAAAACAGACACTCTCTCTACTCTCCTATATGCTTCTGATAATATCTTCAAGATATGCGGTGAAAGCAGGACCTGCCGTGGCAGCCACATCATCCACTTCAGAGCCGTCAACATTCTCCGCAAGTCCCGTTCCCATATTCGTAATCAATGAGACAGCAAGAAGCCTCATTTTCGCGTGTGCTGCAACGAGAGCCTCCGTGACTGTGCTCATCCCGACAGCATCAGCACCTAGGATACGTGAGGCCTTTATTTCAGAAGCAGTCTCAAATTGTGGCCCCGGGAAGAACATATACACTCCCTCATGAACATTCAATGAGGCTCTCATGGCACACTTTCGTGCAACCGCTCTCAAAGATGCCGTATAGAGGTCACTCACTCCGAAGAATCTCTCTCCGAGCTCCGGGGAATTCTCCCCCCTGAGAGGAGATCCCCCGTAGAGCTTTATATGATCCTTGATAATCATCGCATCTCCCGGCCGGAAATCGGGGTTGCATGAACCTGCGGCATTTGTGAGGATCAGGGTCTTCACCCCAATGAGAGAGAGCACATGCACAGGGATGCTGAGTTCCTCCATTGTGTACCCTTCGTAAAAGTGAAAGCGCCCGTTGAGAGAGAGGACATACTTTTCTCCAAGTGTACCAATAACCATCTCTCCCTTATGGGAAGGATTCGTCGAGACAAGAAAATTCGGAATTGAAGAATAAGGGATAACAGTTGTCCTTTCCATCATGCCGGTAAGAGCAGAACATCCTGTTCCCAGGATAATTGCTATATCAGGAACGCCACTAATTCTCTCCTTAATGTAATCAGCAGCAATTTTTACATAGGAATAACCGAAATTTTCAACCACACTAACCTCAAATACCTTTAGTATATTAAACTGAAAAGAGAGAGAAGTGAAATGGAAAGACAGGATAAAGATCTGGCTTTTATGCTGCGCTATGAGAATATAACATGGTATGACAATGGCTCAGTCAGGATACTTGACAGGAGAGTATACCCGGCAAGGACAGAGTTTGTGGAATGCAGAAGCCACATTGAGGTCAGAGATGCCATAAGGGACATGGTCACGCAATCTGCCGGCCCCTACACAGCCGCTCCGATGGGAATGGCACTTGCTGCATGGGAATGCAGGAATAGAAGTGAACAGAAGCAAATGGAATACCTAAACAAAGCTGCCCTGACCATTGCAGAGGCCCGTCCTACTACGAAAAAAAGAATGCTCCAGCTCACTGAAGGCTGTCTCTCAGTGGCAGAGAAAGCACTAAGAGATGGTAAAAGAGCCGATGAGGCAATAAGAGATCACGTGATTGAGGCAAACAACAGCCGCTACAACAAGATAAACAGGATGGCTGAGTATCTTGTGGAGAAGTTTCCAGTGGATGGTACAGTAATGACGCAATGCTTTGCCGAGACAATTGTAGGGATGATGCTTAAGGAATGCAGGAGAAGAGGAAAGCACATCAGACTCTTCTGCCCCGAGACAAGACCATACTTCCAGGGAGCCCGGCTTACGGCAACAGTATGTTCAGAGATGGGGTTCGACACTACAGTCATCACAGACAACATGCCGGCATTCGTCATGAAGAATGAACATGTCGATGTCTTTACATGTGCAGCAGATGCAATCACACTTGACGGCTATGTCTTTAACAAGGTGGGAACAAGTCAGATAGCAATATGTGCCTCATATTTCGGTGTCCCAGTCTATGTTACCGGAGCTCCTGACATAGGGCATCCGACTTATGACACGGTAACAATAGAAATGAGAAACCCTGATGAGACTCTCCAGGCTATGGGCGTAAGAACGACAGTAGAAGGCGTAAATGGCTACTACCCCGCATTTGACATTACTCCACCGGAACTAATCACCGGCATTGTCACAGACAAGGGGATCTTAAGGCCTCAGGAAGTCTCATCATACTTCTCACTTGGAGGAAGCGGAGAGTATTCTTAGACAGAGGAAAACGCTTTGGTCCCACTCACTACAAAGTGAAAAACTTCAAGCAGGGATCTCATCGCTTTTAGCTTCCTTCCTGTCGCACTTCATAACTTCAGAAGTCTCTCCCATATACTAACTGAGAGTGGCAACAAAACCATCATACATACTTTTTTTTAACTCATCTGAGAATCCGGTACTGTCAAGGAATATTCTGTAACGCTTCAGTATCCTTACCCTCTCCTCGGCTCTACTCTTAGCAAAACCTTCAGCAAAACCCTTTTTAGCTTCCTGATAGAGCCTGGCTTCAATGAGTCTTTCCTGCCTGTCAGCAATTTTCATTATTTCAGAAAGCTCTTTCATATATTAACCAAGAGTGGCAACATAACCATCATACATACTTTTTTTCAACTCATCTGAGAACCCGGTTCTATCAAGGAATATCCTGTACCGCTCAAGCATTCCTATTCTCTCCTCAGTTCTACCTTCAGCCTTACCTACAGCAATACCCTCTGCGATACCTTCAGCCTTACCTACAGCAATACCCTCTGCAATACCTTCAGCCTTACCTACAGCAATACCTTTTTTAGCTTCCTGATTCATCCTTGCTTCAATGAGCCTTTCCTGTCGGCCGACACTACTCATAATATTTTCAACCTCCCGTTTGTGTTCTGAAAGATATTCTCTCAGCTCCTTTGTCTCTTCACATTCAAGACAATACTCTATTGTCGCCTTAACAGCCTTTGCTGTACGCCCATACAAAGAGCGGTATTCATCATACTTCTCACAGAAGATACAATACGCCCTGAGTATACCCGTGGTATTGTGCTTTGTTAACAATTGCACCCTGATTTTCAATGTTTGTCCCGAAAAACCCCGTAATTCATCTTCATAGTAATCAGGTACCGGCATTTTTCCCGTGTAAACTACGCCGAAGTACAGATCTGGAACACCTTCAGCTCTGCGACTACCGTACTGTTCGAGCTCGAACTCCGGATATACAGAATATATAGTCTCGCAGAAGTAACTATTCAGCCTGTATGTTATATTCGGGCAGGCTGTTGACTGAGCCTCAATCATGAAGAGCTCCTTACCCTTTACCGTGAAGCCCAGATCGTTGTGCATACCGTACACCATGATATTCTCAATAGTGACAACCCTGACATCATCTTCTGCAACAGCCGCATCTTCTCCCCGGAGTGAGAGATAAAGGTCCCTGGTATATTCAGGGATGGAGAAGAGATTCGTGAAGACAGAATCCTTCAGGTTGAATTTAATGCGGCTCTTTTCTTCTTCCATAGAAATTCTCCTTATATATCTTTAAGGGAGATTTTTCGGGAAAATGTCATGATTTTTCGTAATTGTTAAGAAAATTTTACAAAACGCCACATTTTCAAGAATATTCCAGTCTCAAAAGAAGAAGGAGACTATAATGGATAAGCATAATACAGACCCGGCAGTAAACCGGGTCTGAATACAAGTGTAATGAAAAGTGTGAATTAGAGCACAGGAGACACAATCTGCTCAAATCCCAGGGAGCCCAGATCATAGACATGGGATGATTGATACTCCACAAGGCCGTCAGAAGTGGAATACTTATGGGTACGGCTGATGACAATGTCACCATAATCATCACCATCCATTTCATAGATGAAGTCCCCGTCATCCGCAAAGGAATAAGTTCCCCTACTGAAGAGGACCATCTCATCCCCAACCACGGCATATTGCTCAAAGGTCA
Source organism: Faecalibacterium sp. CAG:74 (assembly GCA_963638045.1). Lineage (GTDB taxonomy): Bacteria > Spirochaetota > Spirochaetia > Sphaerochaetales > Sphaerochaetaceae > Ornithospirochaeta. Next base: position 11,272 of record CAVHPV010000050.1, read on the forward strand.
TGTCACTGTAGTAGATCCAGCAGGTATCAAGAAAGTCATTTTCACCTTCAGTATTGACCAGAAGTTGCTTGTCCAGGCCGTAGAAGACAGCCTCAACTGAACTTGGATCAGTGCCATATGCATAGAGCTGGACAAAACCGAGAGAACCCAGATCGTAAGTGTGCTCGGAAGAGTAATCGGTAAGTTCTCCGTTCACATACTTTCTCTCCCTCTTTATTACGATATCACCAAAGTCCTCCTCGTCAGAGCCGTAGATGAAGTCACCATCGACAAGAGAGTATGTACCACAGCTGAAAAGAACAACATCATCCCCAAGCTCGGCATACTGTCTGAAGGTTCCGTCAGAGTAATAGACCCACAAAGTATCAAGGTAATCCCTCTCGCCGTCAGAGTATGTATATGCCTGAGCGTCCTCCTTTGCAAAGACAGCAACGACAGTCCTTTCCTCATCCTTTTCAGGAAGAGCCTTTGTGGCACATGAGACAGAAAGAAGACAGATGACAAGAGTCATGGCAACAGCTAATAACATTGATTTTTTCATATTAGACCTCATAAAAAAACTGTCCCCCATGTTAAAGACAGGAGGGACATAAATCAATGGTAGTCGGTAAAAATATCATCATAATCCAAAAGAAAGACAACACTGTGCCATCATATATTCCCGATAAGACTCATGGCATATCTATAACGCTTTTGAAATGCCGCCACATCACCATTATCAAGAGACGGGCAATCAAGGCCGTCAAAGTTTCTCATGGCCCTGACAAATGGCCTCAGAGGAGACTTTATGTTCCGGTTCATATCCTTCATTGCATCCTTTCTAATCTCCATAACAGAGAGAAGGGAGGAGAACGGGAACCTGTCACTTCTCAGCCACTCCCATCCATCACGGTAAGGAATATCTCCGATCTGTCGGGTGATATCACAAAGGTACTCACTGTCACCTGTATATACAACACCGTCAATATCGCTGTTGTAGATCTGGACCATGTTGAGGATATCGGTATCGGATGGGGAGAGAATGAGAGTATCACCATCTCCTTTGATATCATAGACAGAGGAGTCATAGAGCATCAGGGCCTTTCGGGGAGTCAGAGGAAGCACCAGAACCGTCCCGATGATATCATAAGCCTTGTCAACATATTGGCATTTATAGAACCTATTCTCAAAGTAAGGATTCATCACATTGAAACATGAAGGCCCGATGATGAAGCTCTTTCCTTCCGGTGGAACAAGGAACTTCACTTTAAGGTCCATGATCTCAGCAGAGTCAGGGGGGGCAAATGATGCAACACGCTCAAGAAACGGGGGACAGATATCCGCATAGCTTCCCTCATAGTACCACCTACCCCTGAGCCTTCTCAGGCCTGAGGCATCAGGACCGGAGCCATATTTTACATAGTCGAACTTATTGAATATGGGAAGCCGTGTCAGCTGGAATAGAATTGACCTCCGCCCCGCTTCAGTGGCCGCTCTTATGATACCCGTATTCCCGCTGAGGAGAGAAGTGAGCGTAAAGGAGAAGAAGCTCTCAAGCTGCTCCACTGCTTCCTCACTCCTGGCGGGGAAATCAGGATAATCAAAGTAGTAGACAGAGTCGATATCTCTCACGCCTCCGTCTTTCCTTGTAATGGGGTTATAAAGAGCCACAGTCTTCCCGTCATCAGACCAGGAACGAAGTAAATCCTTATGGACATAAGAGTTTCTGAACATCCTACTCACTCTCCTCCTCATCCAGCGCCATGGTCTCACACTCCATTTTATGATCCACCCCTACGAGGGAGAGAGCATAGTTCATTACACTTTGAAGAGCTTCCCCGCTAAAGTGCGAGGAAAGGTTTTCTTCCTTGTATTCCCTGACTTTTCTAACATGCTCCCTTAATGGAGATTTAGCATACTTGGCAAGATTCTTCTTAGCCTCATCCTTAACACTCATTACAGAGAGAAGCATGGAAATAGGATATCGCTCGGGAGTAAACCAGCAAAAATCCTCTCTGAAAGGAAGATCGGATAGTCTGTCTTTCAAAGCATCAAGATACGAAGTATCAACAGAGGAATACACAACACCACCGTCAATATCACTATTGTAAACTTGGGCGATATTCAGGAGATCCACATCATCTTGTGTGAGGACGGAGGACGAAAGAGAGTATACAGAGCTGTCATAAAGCATGACTGAAACATCTGGAGATACAGGAAGGACCATCACAGAGCCGTAGATGTCATAAGCCTTGTCATCCATCTTCGTGGAGGCAAACCTCTTCTCGAAGAAAGGATTGAAAGTCGATACAGGATTGCATCCCAGAACAAACTTCTTTCCCTCCGGAGCATGAAGAAGCGCAGCCTCCAGGTCCAGAGACTCCATAGCAGCCGTCATAGTGATGTCCGGCATAGCAGCAAGATGTCCCTTGAGAACTTCAAAGTCCTTCTCGACGACAGTGAAGTAATCCCTTCCCTTGTAGCTGGAAAGGAATGAGAGAGCACGCCTCCCCATGCACTTGGCACAGTCCTCCTTGAAGAAGTTCGGGGTTCTGAGGTATTGGAAGAGGAACGCATTTCTGGCAACAAGATCCCCATTCTCCCTGAGGAGCATATTGTCCCCATCTCTCAAAGCATCCAGGACAATTCGGAAGTTGTGATCACATCGTGCAATCTGCATTGCAGCAAAACTCTTAAACCCCGCCTGGAATTCAAAATAGTAGAGACTCTCAATCTCCTTTCCCCTCTCACTCTCCCCATCTACCGGGTTATACCAATCCACATGCACCCCGTCCTCAGACCATCCCCTCAGGAGGTCATAATTGACGTAGATATCCCTAAATGCAATATCAGCCATAAATCTTTTCCTTATATTACAAATACTTCTTAAAAGCCATCTTTATTTTGAGTATAACCTCAATTATCCAATCAAACCGAACATCCCTACATATTGGAGAATAACGTTTCATTAATTCTATACCTGTTATATGGAATCACGATGCTTCTCACTGCCTCTAATTTTTCATTTAACTTCTTTCACAAGTCTACACTATATGAGCTCCTTTAACAAAGCATCCAGCTTGCTGTAATGCTCATCATTCTTAATCCCTTCCATCAGTGGGACGAGCTCAACAATCGGTTTGATATGCTGTCCCGAGAGTTGATTGTCATATGCACTCTTACTCTCATCATATAATGAACACTTCCCATATAGAAGGCATAAGCCAACAAGACAATCCTTATTGCTGATCGGACTAATGGAGAAAAGATACTTGAAGGCAAGGTTCATGACATATGTCTTCTTTACAGTGTTGAATGTGCTGAATTTTGCATCAAGAATCAGGTAACGTGCGTTCTCATCATCCTCAATCTTGATGATATAGTCCGGAGAATAATATCCTCCGCCGGAAGAAGCCACATCACTATCGTCATCTATAAGAGAGATAGAATTGTTTCTCATCAGGCCGATGCCGTTGAAACCACAGTAATCCGAGCCGAAGATGACCGGCTGATAGTACAGCGTAATCCTATGCTTTCCCTAACTGAATACATAAGTGTTGCTGTTTCTTGTATTCTTATAACTCTCCTTAAACTTTATATCTCTATATTTATTATAGGTCAAAGATCAGCAAATATAAAACAATTCTAGCCTTTTCTCTGTTTTCTGTCGTATCATAAATGTTGGGAGGGGCGTTCAAACAAAACGCAAAAGCAATGGCAGCAACACCATTTTATGAACTATACAATTCATTGATGAAAGAAGATTTCAGTAACTATCCACTTCAGGGATATCGTCTTGGATTAGACTTCGGAACAAGCTACACAAAAGCAACATACGCATTAGATAGGGACTACGGCCCAATCTTATTTTCTGAAGGTAAAAAAACTAAGCCTTCTATCGTGTATTTCAATGTAAAGGCACAAACTCTATCATTGTTTAATCCCAATAATGATCTCATGCCAATTCACTATTTCAAAGCTACAATGGCCAACACAAAAAAATACACAGTTCTTATGGAAAAAAGAGCATTGGAAGCAATCAAAGACGAAGAGATAAAAAACAACTTTGAATTTCTCTGCAGTGTATTCTTTGTCGCCAATATCATCAAATTTGCAAATCTTTCACTTTCAAAAGATTATAGAATACAGGCATCTGCCTCTATTTCAATGGGCATGCCGGTAAGTTGGAGCGGAGAGGATGACCCAACTTATAACAAAGCCTTATTTACTGCAATAGCACTTGTTGATGACATGGGCGTCGAGGATATATCAACCATGTCACTAAAAGACATAAACAATATCTATCAAAAATATCTTCCAGATTTCAACAATTCTCTTTTCAACCCCAAGAATAATGCAGTTTTTCCACATATGACAGTTCCAGAAGTAGTTGCAGAGACAAACCACGTACTGAATAGAAAGGATGTTTCTACAGGTAACTATCTCATTGTCGATATCGGAGGCGGCACTGCAGACTTTTCATTTATCACAAAGGAGGAGCTACCAGTAATCGGGCATCTGCTCGACTATTGCAAGTATTCCCTTGTTTGTGAATTAGGAGATGAAGTACGTAAGAAGAACATCCCATGTTCTTCAGTGTAGTTGCAACCCCGGTTAACTCAACTGCTTCTTCTTT
>CAVHPV010000051.1:0-15527 GCA_963638045.1 Faecalibacterium sp. CAG:74
CTGTTCCCAAGCATCGGTAAAACCAGCAAATCGGAGTTTGGGAATTAAGTTATTTTCCATGTTGAGCTCCTTATTTGTTCTCTTTGAAGAGGGATGCTAAGTCTGAGATCTGAGCCATCAGGGCTTTGTCGTCAGAAGTTAGTTCCTGCAAGTTTTTGTAAATCTCGTCATTCAGTCTGGTTATCTCGTTGTCTATCTCCCGGATAGAACCAATCACTTCGCCAATATCTATATCTTCTTCTTTCTCCGAGGAGTCGACGTAGCGGGGGATATTTAGATTAAAGTCATTCTTCTGTATTTCTTCAAATGATGCCAGGTGAGCTTTTTTGTCGACATCTGTGCGATTTGAATACAGCTCAAGAATAGAATCAATATGTTCCGGCTTTAAAATATTCTGTGTTTTTACTTTCTCAAAATCCTTTGAAGCATCAATAAAGAGTATATCTCTACTTAAATCTTCTCTTTTCTTCTTAAGGATCATGATGATTGTTGGTATGCCTGTATTGTGGAAAAGGTTGGCGGGAAGACCTATGATGGCATAAATGGCACCTCTTTCACATAAGATCTGTCGTATCTTGCCTTCACTGCTTCCTCTGAATAAAACTCCGTGAGGAAGGACGATTCCCATTGTCCCGGTACTTTTCAGGTGATAATAGCCATGCAGCAGGAATGCATAATCAGCTTTTGATTTCGGTGCGAGATTGCCTCCATAATCGCTGAAACGGGGATCTGTTTTGAAACCTTCGGAAGCTTTCCAGTCATGAGCATAAGGGGGGTTCATGACAACCATGTCGAAAACGTTCTCCTCCGTAGTCGGCCAGTCAGCATCAAGCGTGTCTCCGTTTCTGAGTTTCTGGTTTTCAGGTGCGATATCATGCAGGAACATATTCATTCTGGCCAGGTTATATGTTGTCGGCATAATCTCCTGTCCGTAGTGCTTTACAAGTGCGGGGTATTTAGAATATTTCTTTGCATCCAACAGTAGGGAAGCAGAGCCCATTGCAGGGTCATATACAGATAGACCTTTCTTGTCTTCCTGTCCTTTTATGGCAATTCTGGTAAGAATTTCTGATACAGCTTTAGGTGTATAGAATTCGCCGGCTTTTTTACCTGTCTCGGAAGCAAACTGGCCGATCATGTACTCATAGGCATCACCGATTGCATCTCCACTGTATTCCAGGAGATTAGCCTCATTGATTTTTTCCAGAAGATTAATGACTGTAGAAGCCTGCTGGCTTGCAGTCAGTCCTAATGCTGTAGAGTACAGGTCAACACCGGAGAATAAGCCCTCGAATATCTGATCACAGGCTTCTATATATTTGAATGCACCTTCCAGCATTGTCCTTTCAAAAGAATTGTCTTTGATGGCGTTTATCAGATACGTATATGTATATTGAGGTTCGAGGATGTATCTTGATTCTGCCTGGACTAGCTCTTTTAGCTCTTTCCAGGTTTCCGGACTTTCTTCATAGATACTTTTATAGGCATCAAGCTTTTCCTCCAGGGTAGGGTACTCTTCATAGCTTATAAGCTTGTTCACCCTTGCCAATGTCTTATCAGATAGGAACTTATAGAATAAAATAGGGAGAATGTAGTCCATATATTGATTTGCATTCATTTTGGATCTGAGAATATCCGCACATTCCCAAAGTATTGTTGTCAGCTCTCTGCATCCTTTCTGATTGTCTGCCATTTATTGTTTCCTCCTAATTGGTGGTAGATATCTTATCCATAGCTTTCATAAGAAGCTCTTTTCTCTGTTTATTTAAATAATCAATACGACAAAGGTCATGATAGATAATCCCTATTGTCTTTTGAGTCTCCAATCCAGGAAGAGAAATCTCCGCATTCCCCAGAATAGCTGCAGAAAGTGGTCTTATAACATTCATTACTTCTGTTGCTATGCTCTTTTTGAAGACAGGAGACTCATTGATAAAGTAGCACAGAAACCATGAATCGATAAAAGAGTCAGTCAGTTCAATTCTCGCAAAAGTGTTTTTGATTATCCTTCCGGAGTTCTGTTTGCTCACGATTGAGCATTTACGTACTCCAAGGTTGACGATTATGTCTCCTTCTTTGGTGACATAGTTTCTGGAGTCTCCGGGCTCTGTATCGGATTTTGTATGCACAGCAGATATTAAGTCATCTTCCTGGTTTTTGAGGGTATATATTGTTGATTCCTTGGGGGATTCATTTCCCCTGGACAGGTTAATACCGACTTTTATATTAGCAATATCTTTTATAGAGACTTTCCTGGCCGTCATGTTTATATGATACCTGCCGGTTGTGTATTTGTCAAAAGTAATGGTTGCATATTACTCGTGAAATAAATAGTAATAAATAATAATTACTCTTGGGTTTTCTTGTGATATTGTTCAGGTGCGCAGCCGTTTATTGTTCATAATAATCCTGAAATAGACTTCATGACGAGGTCGGTGTCCTTGTTTTCCAATTCCTGGATGACATGAAGATACGTTTTCTGTGTGGTGGTCATACTTGCGTGTCCCAATCTCTTGGCTACACTTGCAATCGATACTCCCGCAAAGAGCAGAAGCGAAGCATGGGTGTGCCTTAATCCGTGGACTGTTATCTCGGGGATGCCGTTTTCCCTGCATCGCCGGGCAAGTACTCCGTTTGCTGTTGAGTTATAAACTCTATCTTTTATTGAGAAGATAGGTCTGTCTTCCGGGAGATCTTTGATGAGTGCTGAGAACTGTATCACAAGCTGCCAGTCAAGTTGCACTTTCCTGACAGAAGATTTGTTCTTTGTGGATACGAATCCGCCACCTCTCTTGTAATTCCATGTCTTGTTGATTGAAAGCTGCTGCCGGTTAAGGTCGAAGTCCCTTGGAGTTATACCGAGTGCTTCGGAAAATCTGATACCTGTCTTGGCAACCAGTAGTATCAACCAGTCCCAGCTGACAGTATCGGTAAGCTTGAGTCCGGCAAGCAGTTTGTGAAGCTCAAATTGATTGATATACTTGGTCTTCTTTTCTCTTGGTGCTTTTCCCTTGATGATTACCTTTCTTGTTGGGTCGCGTTCAATATAACCTTCATCTACAGCGTCAAGGACAGAGCCTTTGAGCTGATGATGAAAATCCATTGTCGTTTGTCTCTCATGATGGACGGCATAGTCGTTGATGAGCTGCTGGTAGGCTAGTCTGCTGATGTCCTTCAGCTTCAAGGATGGGGCAAGTTTCTGTATCCAGGCCAGACTGTTCAGATACTTATTAAGGGTGACGTCCCTGACGGCTCCCTCCTTGTAGATTCTTATCCAGTTTCTGTAGTAGTCAGAAAAGAGCATTTCTGAATTTGTTTCCTGCATTGTTCATTCTCCTCTTGTGGCTGCGCACTTATAGGATATAGAAAGAACCGTGCTTCAGCAGGTAGTTCCATAACTTTGAGCTTTTTTACACCAGTGGTGGTATGGAGACAGGAGGTCGCAATCAGAGAAAATTGCTCAGGACGAACTTCCATGCAGGGATAACTGTTATTTCTCTGCCGTCCAGGTTAATCAGCTCCGATTGAGAAGAGGTAACAATATATCCTTTTTTGAGCCCGGTCTCATCCATGGCCGAAACAAGTCCCCTGAGTTCCCGCTCTTTTGCATTTTCAAAGTCATCTGTTACCTGGACAAGAAGATGTGGCATCTTGTCATCGTCATAAAGGATGAAGTCACATTCCTCATCATTCTTTGCCCGGTAATAGGCAATATTCAAATTTGTTCTCCGTCTTAGTTCCATCAATATTATGTGTTCAAGTATGATTCCCGTTCCTGCCCCGAATTCTCTGAAGAGTACAGCCATCTGGTGGTCAATCACATACATTTTCCTGGCATTTCTCTCCACTTGCTTTTCTGTTCCGAAAATCGGGACGCTTATCATGAATGAGGATGTGAGAATCATATCCAGGTATGATGATACCAGCTCAATTGATGTCGGGTAGCCCATGCTATTCATTACAGATACGAGTTTTCTAACTGTATATGGTGAACCGGAATTCTTGACCATCCTCCTCAGAAGGGCTTTCATCAGACCTCCTCGTGATACATCATACCTTTCGATCAGATCCCTTGAGAAAACGGTGTCAAAGTAAGCTGAGAGAGTTAATTTTCTCACTTCTTTGTCACTGTTGTCGTAAAGTGCGGGGTAGGAACTTCTTTCCATGTATTCTGTAAACCAATGAATAAGAGAAACCTGTTCTGCAGAGCTGTAAGCTCTCTCCTTTCCTTCATACGTTATTCCGTTGAAAGATAAAAACTCTTTGAAGGAGAGGGGATAGAATTTCCAGGAGAGGCTTCTTCCTCTAAGCTCTGTTGCTATCTCGCTGGAAAGATATTTTGCACTGGAGCCTGTAATGAAGACGTGGGCAAGTGGATATTTCTCCATAAGATAACTAACGCCTCCTCCCCAGGAGGAGATAGATTCTATCTCATCAAGAAAGAAATAGACTTCTTCTGTTCTGTAATTAGGGTAAAGACAGAAGTAGGCATCGCTGATGAGAGAGAAAGGGAAAGACATGTCATCAGAAGTGAAGAAACTCAGATAACAGATTTTTTCTTTTCCCAGGCCGTTATCAATGAGCTTTCTGGCATAATTCTTGAGGAAGGATGTCTTTCCTGTTCTCCTTCCTCCGACAATACAGGATGCCATTCCCTTAACTTCCCTTAAGGAAAAGTCTCTTTCAAAGTAGTCATGTGCTGTGACAAGATCTCTGTCTGACAGTATCTTCTCTTGCATCTCAGTTATGTTCATCTTACTGTTCTCTGTCTTTATTATAGCTGTCCTTTGTCATATTTGCCAGTGCTACACTGTCAAATATTAGTCTTTTTGATAACGTAACCTTATCAAATGTGGAATAGGGGGCAAAAAGATAGGGAAGACATGTGCCTTCCCTGATATATATCATCGTTCTCTTGAAGAAAACGCTATGTTACGAGACCAAGAGGATTCGAACCTCCGACCCTCAGTTCCGCAAACTGATGCTCTATCCAGCTGAGCTATAGTCTCATTCAACAGGAGAATAATGGACTTTTTTCCTTTTTTGTTCTAGTAGTTGAGGCTTAATTTTTCACTTAACCTCTGAAGAGCGTTATAAAAGCGATGATAACACCTGCGCATCCCTCTCCGCCGAGAAGTCCGGAAGAAATAAGTCCCTCCTTCTCCTGGAGCTTTGTGAGCTTCAATTTCTTTATAAGCCAGCTTATGAGGGCTCCGATTCCAACTGCCACGGTGATATATGTTCCGAGGTACATTCCGAGACCTATTGCTGTAGATGGAAGCGAAAGCAGGGCAAGGACAAGGCCGATTGCAACTCCGAGCCAGAATGAGAGGGGATTCTCAAGTCCTCCAGAGAGGGCTGCAACTGCCTTTGCCTGCGGGGCCGGCATGCTCTCAGAGCCGAAGACAAATGTCTTTCTCATCAGAAAAAGCACAAGAGTTGCCACTACGGCACCGAGGATTCCTCCTATAGCCTCAGCCTTTGTCTGATCTCCCGGGTTGTTGCCAACGAGGGAACCTGACTTGAAGTCATTCATTACGTCTCCACTGAGACCACAGGCAACAGCGACTGTCGCTGCGATTGTGAACGAGGCAGTAAGACCTGTCCTGCAGATTGAGTGGATAGCAAGTAGTACAAGTATTGCAAAGACTTCCATCGGGTTTATTCCTGTCTGCCCGGTGAGCATGCTTGAGAGATATGTGGTGACTGCAGCTCCTGCTACTGTCAAGATACTCTCTATGATGGTCATATCGGTAAGGGAGGTAAGAGCAACAACAGAGACTATAATAATGACAGCTGCAATTGTGAGTGCATTTCTCTCTTTTTTCACCTTTACTTTTTTCTCTTTCCTGTTTTTGAGAAGAGAATAAAGGGCTTTAACGGCAACAGCAAAGCCTGTTCCTATCATAATCCCGAGTCCCAGGGATGAACGGAATGAATCAGCTTCAACCATAGATGAAAAGAGCCCTGCCGAGAGTCCTACTGGTGTAAGGATATAGTAGCCGGCAATCATCCCGATTACCCAGGCTGCTGCAAGAGAGGGACCTATTATGGCTCCTATGGAGAGAGCCATAGGGGAGAGATAAAGCGAAAGGGAAGGAAAGAGTGAACTACCGCTGAAGAGGGTGACAACAGAAGGGATCTTTCCAAAGAAGTCTCTTACAAAGGAGAATACTCCCGATATCCCGAGTGATGAGAAAAGCCACGGGGAGCTTTTTGCATCCTTCTCTGTGAGGAGTGTCTGGTAGGCAGCTTCCCCGATCGGGTATGGTAGTTTTTGCTCCTCTATGAGGGACTGTCTGTATACATAAGTGAAGAGTGTCCCGAGTACAGCTCCGACAACAGATGCTGTCATTACAGAAATCAATGATATGGTGTTGGATGAATCGAGCATCCAGAGTCCGGGAATTGTAAATGCCAGCCCCCCGGCAACCATGCTTCCCGCACTCATGAGGGTGTGTGTGGTGTTGATCTCTTGCAATGTGGAGTTTTTTGCCTTTCTTAATGCTGTCATGGAGAGCACGGTGACAAAGACTGTCGGCCAGGGCAGTGCACCTGCCTTCAAGGCAACATACATTGAGGATGCTGTTATGAACAGCAACCCGACTATACCTAATATGACACCTCTAGGTGTCAATGATGAAGCTTTCTCTTTCATAGGCCAACATTGTTACAGAAAGAGGAAAAACATGAAAGTGAGGATTCATACCTGAAAGTGGACTGATGATGGATTTCTATGGAGCCGGAACCGTTTGTAGGTCACGCCACAAGCTCAGATAATTTTTCCATCCCATAACCAGTCAAGGAAGAGGTTCCAGGGAAGTAGTATTATTCCATCATCCGTTGTCCGGGAGATGCTATCTCTTGAGACGATGATATATTTCTTGAATATTCCTTCTTCCTTCAATGCCCTAAGCCCTCTGAGATCCTTTTTCTCGTTCACTAACTTCGTTGTCTTGGTCTCAATGGCAACCTCATCGCCGATTACGAAGTCCACTTCAAATGAGGATTGTCGTGTTCTCCAATATGATAATTTTTCCTTATGTTTGCCGTAGTCAAGATATGCTGAAAGCTCTTGAGCAATATATGTTTCAAACAGCTTGCCGTATTCTGTCTGTGTATCAACTGGATCAGCTAGGCCGATAAGGAAGCGCGCGAGACCAACATCGAAGTAGTAAAAGCGTTCAGTTTCGACAGTCTTTCTTTTCTTCGTCTTAGACAATATTATAAATTTTGTTATTTGAACTACCGATTTTTATAGAAAATCGTCAGTAGTATTTGCATAAATACTGATTCACCATGTCTATGTGTCTCTACATCTGAAGAGATGCTGGTACTGGAGGTAATAAAATATCTACAGCAAGAGAGGTTCTGTCGAGAAGTTATTCCAATGCCTCAAGCTGGGCAATTACGGTGTTCATTTTGTAGTTTTAATTGGGGGTAAGGAACTGCCTTTTCATATTTCTCATATGCTTGCCCTTCATGTTGAGGAGGATTTGTTTGGCGAGAACACCACTTCGATCAGCTTTATTCTTTTGATTAATATTTTTTTCATCAGGTAACAGCTTCGGGTGTATAGAAATAACTCAAAAAAAATCATGTCAGGGGGGCTGTCGGAGGAGTTTTTCTGCATAATTATTAAAATCATATACATTTAAGATGTTTTGTACATTTTTTGTTTGTGCCGTAACAAAAGCTGGGTTAATCTTGACTTATAGGCGCTATTGATAAGCGTTGCTGTTAATAAAAAAAGGAGATTATGACAGTGAAAAAAGCTATTATCGTTTTACTTGCACTTGCTATGGTCGTATGTGGCCTCAGTGCACAGGGCGCAGCAGAGAAGGCTGCCACAAAAGAGACTATTTCTCTCTGGACATATCCGATTGGTGACTGGGGAAATGACGAAGCTGTACAGGCTCTCATCGAAGGCTTCACAGCTGAGACAGGAATCGAAGTTGAGGTTCAGTATCTTACCTATACAGACGGTGATGACAAGGTCAACACAGCTCTGTCTGCAGGACAGGCTCCAGATCTCATCATGGAAGGACCGGAAAGACTGGTTGCAAACTGGGGAGCTAAGGGCTACATGGTCGACATGTCTGACCTCCTTGACGCAACAGACAGAAAGGAGCTCATTCCTGCAACTCTCAATGCATGCGAGACTGCAGACGGCAAGCTCTATGAGTATCCTCTTGTCATGACAGCTCATTGTATGGCTATCAACCTTGACGCATTCAAGGCAGCTGGTGCAGACAAGTATGTCAACCTTGAGACAAGAACATGGACAACCGATGACTTTATCAAGGCTGTCAATGCTCTCTATGCTTACTATGGCACAACAGTTGGTGCTGTCTATTGTTCAGGCCAGGGTGGCGACCAGGGGACAAGAGTTCTCGTAAATGGTCTCTATGGCGGAACATTCACAAATGCAGAGCACACAGCATACACATGGGACAGTGCTGAGAACATCAAAGCTCTCGAGACACTCAGATCTCTCAAGGGTATTGCATTTGATGCAGCTATCAACGGTGGAGAAGAAATCAACCTCTTCAGAAACGGTACTCTCAAGATGGCATTCTGCTGGAACATCGCTCAGCAGCTCACCGGCGACAAGACAGACAGCGGCGAAGAGATTGTCTTCATGAGCTTCCCATCGCAGACAGGAGTTACTCCTCTTAACGGCGGTATCTGGGGCTTTGGTATCTTCGACAACGGAGATGCAGCTAAGATCGAGGCAGCTAAGAAGTTCGTCAAGTATTTCTGCGACGGCAACGGAACAGAGGATGCTATCAAGACAGCTAAATACTTCGCAGCTCGCACATCTGCAAATGGCAAGGACCTCTCCGGTATCTGGGCTGATAATGCAATCATGAACGAGTACAACATCCTTATGCAATACCTCGGCGACTACTACCAGGTAACAACAGGCTGGGCTAATGCTCGTACAGCATGGTGGAACATGCTCCAGGCAGTAGGTGCTGGCCAGGATATCGCAACAGCAGTCAAGACATATGCTGCTCAGGCAAACGCTGCAGCTAACTAATAAATGAAGACTCGTACCGGGTCTGACTATTGCCCTGCTCCTCTTCGGAGCGGGGCTGTTTTAAGGTAAATATATGGCACAACCTCTAACTATGAATAAGGCAATAAGGCGCAGAGAATCGATCTCTGCATACCTGTTTTTGTTACCTTCCCTTATATTCTTCATCGGCTTTGTAATCTTTCCGATGTTTCTCTGTCTCTATACGAGTTTTTTCAATGCTTCTCTTAGTGCAAACAAAAAAGATGTTTTTATCGGCTTGGGGAACTACATTGAACTCTGGCAGGATCCGGTATTTTTGAAAGCTCTGAAGAACACATTCATCATCGTTATCGTCTCAGTTCCGATTGTCACGGCATTCTCGCTCTGGGTTGCCACAACAATATATAAAATGAAGAACTGGGCGCTCAGTGCCTTCAGGTGTATCTTCTACCTTCCGGTCGTGACAGGCTCAGTTGCAGTCACCGTCGTCTGGAAGTGGATTTATAACAACTATTACGGTGTACTCAACTATGTTCTCAAGGGTGTTGGTGTGATTGACCAGAACGTCAACTGGCTTGGTAACCCCAATACGGCCCTGGGATGTATCATCGTAATCCTTCTCACAACCTCCATCGGACAGCCGATAGTCCTCTACGTCTCCGCACTTGGCAACGTAGACCCGACACTCATCGAGGCGGGAGAGGTTGACGGGGCTACAAATATGCAAACTTTCTGGCATATCAAATGGCCCTCGATAATGCCGACAACTCTTTACATAATTGTCATCACAACAATCAACAGTTTCCAGTGTTTTGCTCTTATCCAGCTTCTTACAAGCGGTGGCCCGAACAACTCGACACAGACAGTTATGTATTACATATATTACACAGCATTCAAGCTCTACAGATTGGGTTACGGAAATGCCATGGGAATCATCCTTGCTCTGTTCATTGCACTTTTGAGTGCCGTGCAATTCTATGTTGCAAGGGAAAAGTAAGGAGGACGATATGGATTTGAACAGACAAAATAAAAGCCCTTATTACATTATTTGTGTCATCCTGATTATCATTCTTGCGGCTCTCTCGATTTTCCCTCTCTACTGGATTGTGACAGGGGCATTCAAGAGTGCGAAGGAAATCAACTCGACAACACCTGTGTGGTGGCCGTCCAGTTGGAGCTGGGATAACTTTGACCGTCTTTTCTCGAAGCGTTCTGCGCCTCTCTTTGAGCTTTTTGGCATAAAGGGTCCAAAGGTTCCGGGAGCAATCAGATGGTTGCTCAACACAGTTGTCATGGCTGTCATGGCAATGGTATTGACATGTATAACTGCATCGATGGCAGGGTATGCTCTGGCAAAGAAGCGTTTCTACGGGCAGAAAATACTCTTTACCTTGATTGTTTGTGCAATGGCACTACCAAAGCAGGTTATCCTGATTCCGCTTATCAGAGAAATGAGTGCACTCGGGCTCTATGACACGCTCTGGGCTGTCATCTTCCCGACTGTCGGCTGGCCTTTCGGAGTCTTCTTGATGAAGCAATTCTCGGAAGGTATCCCCAGGGAGATGCTTGAGGCTGCCCGGATAGACGGCTCAAGTGAGGCAAAGACATTCGTCGAGATTGTCGTACCTATGATCAAGCCGGGAATCGGGGCACTTGCAATCTTCACATTCATCAACAGCTGGAATGATTATTTCATGCAGCTTATCATGCTCAGTAAGTCGAGCAATCTTACGATATCACTCGGTATCGCGACGATGCAGGCAGAAAACAGTACGGATTTCGGAATTATTATGGCCGGTGCGGCTCTTGCAAGTATTCCTATTATTGTTGTGTTCCTGATTTTCCAGAAATACTTCACTAAGGGAATCACAATGGGTGCCGTTAAAGGCTGATGAGGAGGACCTATGAGTCTTGATAAATATAAGGGTATATTCCCCGCTTTCTACGCATGCTACGGCAGCGATGGGGAAATTGACAGAGAGAGAGTAAAGACCTTTACAAAGTATCTTATCGGTAAGGGAGTAAAGGGATTATATGTCGGCGGAAGCAGCGGGGAGTGTATCTACCAGAGCGTAGAGGACAGAAAGACCCTGCTTGAAGCTGTAATGGAAGTGGCTGAGGGAAAGATTACAATAATCGCCCATGTTGCATGCAACAACACGAAGGACTCGATGGAGCTTGCACGCCATGCCGAGAGCCTCGGTGTTGATGCAATCGCATCAATTCCCCCAATCTATTTCCATCTTCCGGACTATGCTATAGCCAAATACTGGAATGATATCTCATCTGCAGCTCCAAATACGGATTTCATCATCTACAATATCCCCCAGCTTGCAGGTGTTGCACTCTCCATTCCACTCCTTAAAGAGATGCTGAAGAATGAAAGAGTTGTCGGAGTCAAGAATTCCAGTATGCCTACCCAGGACATCCAGATGTTCAAAGCAGAGGGAACGGCAGGCGGTAGGGAGTTTGTTGTCTTTAACGGACCGGATGAGCAGCTTGTGAGCGGGCTCGCAATCGGAGCTGACGGCGGAATCGGTGGAACATACGCAGTCATGCCGGAGCTCTATCTGGCTATCTACGATGCAGTCCAGAAGGGAGACATTGTGAAGGCACGTGCCATTCAGAATGATGCGGATGCGATTATCTATGCCCTTTGCACAGCAAAAGGAAACCTCTATGCAACAATGAAAGAGGTGATAAAACTCAGGCTGGGTATGGACCTTGGAGGAGTAAGAGCACCTCTCTACCCTTATTCAGATTTTGATAAGCCTGTTGTAGAGAAGTGTGCGAAGATGATTGATGAGGCTGTCTCAAGGCTCTAATAACGGACCTTGAATACAGCTTTCCTGATTTTTTTCGGGGAAGTTACCGAAAGGCATGGGGAGTGGGCTTCAGATGGCATTGTTATGCAATACTGTCCTGTTCTGACAATATGTCTCTCTCCCTTTGCTTTTCCGATGACACAGTCATTTTCTTTGCTGTATTCTTCTGTGACTTCCATTTCCTCGACGGGAGCAATGCTGATAGCTTCCTCTCCGTCAATCATATAGTGGATGTCGATATAATCGTGGTGGGCCTCATAAATGTTCTCTGCCTTTGTCTCGACTTCCATTACATTGATGTAGATGTCGTCGTCGATGACAGTTTTCCCGTTTGGAAGGATGGAGAGGTCATGAGAATTGATGTAATCGATTGCCTTGTGGAGGCGGGAAAAAGTTGAATAATCCGGTTTCATTGTTTTCGTCCTTTGTCTGTATGATAAAATGAAGACCGGAACAGGGAAAGGAGAATTTAGAAATGAATGATGTTTTTGATAAGATTAAAGGTAAGTTGATTGTTTCATGCCAGGCTCTTTCATATGAGCCTCTACATTCCTCATTTATCATGGGGAGAATGGCACTTGCCGCAAAGGAAGGCGGGGCAAAGGGAATAAGGGCAAACACGAAGGAAGATATTGCAGAAATAAAGAAGAATGTTGACCTCCCGATCATCGGAATAGTGAAAAGAGACTATCCTGACAGCGAGATTTACATAACCCCGACAATGAAGGAAATACATGAGCTCATGGAAGTTAAGCCGGAGATTATTGCTGTTGATGCAACAGAAAGACTCAGGCCGGAAGGAAAGACACTCAAGGAGTTCTTTGAGGAGATAAAGAAGGAATACCCGGACCAGCTTCTCATGGCTGATTGCTCGACGCTTGAAGAGTGCATCTATGCCGATAATCTCGGCTTCGATTTCATCGGTACGACAATGATCGGGTATACTCCGGAGAGCAAGGGGTTGAAGATAGCCGAGGATGATTTCAAGATTTTGAGGGATGTGCTCTCATCTGTGAAGCACCGTGTTATATGTGAAGGCAACATAGATTCCCCGGAGAAGGCAAGAAGGGTTCTTGACCTCGGGTCATTTGCTGTCGTTGTGGGATCCTCTATTACACGCCCGCAGTTGATCACAAAGAAATATACAGAGGCTATTGAGGCATGAAAGTTTATTCCTCACTCGATATCGGGGGAACAGCCGTAAAGTGGGGTGTCGTCAGAGAGGACGGCACTGTCTTGGAAAGCGGACAGTTCCCCACCAGGGCGGAGAGAGGACCGGAATGCTGGATGAAGGATGTCGTCTCCTCTGTCGAGATGATGGCATCAAGATATTCACTTTCGGGGCTCTGTGTCTCATCGACCGCAATGATTGATTCCGATAAGGGAAAAGTCTTCTTCTCGCTTCCCCAGGTGCCGTTATATACCGGGTTTGAGATAAAGAAGTACCTTGAGAAGGAGACTGGACTCATAACTGAAGTTGAGAATGATGTGAACTGCGTTGCCCTTGCCGAGAGTATTTCAGGTGCGGGGAAAGGATTCGGTTCGGTTCTTTCTCTTGCCGTGGGGACCGGAATAGGGGGAGGATTCACTCTTGACGGGAAACTTTTGAGGGGGAACACATTCTCCTTCTGTGAGGTCGGTTATATAAAAGTGGAGGGTGGAACTCTTGAGACAATGGGATCCACAACTGCTCTTTCAAGACGAATTGAGAAAATGAAGAATGATCCTCCATTCTCCTGGAATGGCTTGAGAGCGGTTGAAGAGGCAAAGAAAGGAGATAAGGATGCCATAGATGCTCTCTCCATGATGGTTGGAGCAATAGCAGAAGGTCTTGTGTCTCTTTCATATATTCTTAATCCTGCCGTGATTGTTCTCGGTGGGGGAATAATGAAGAATGAGGAACTCGTTGAGAGAATACGTGACAGCTACCGCAGCATGATTAACCCGCTTATCGGGGAGAACACGGAAGTGAGGAAGGCATTCTACGACAATGAAGCGGGCCTCATCGGGGCGTATTACCACTTTAGGGAAAAACATCCGGAGATATGATATGAAGAAAAGGATTCTCTGTTTCGGTGACTCGAACACCTGGGGTTATATCCCCGGAACGGCAGAGCGCTACAGCGAAAGCGAACGTTGGACATGTCTTTTGCAGAATATGCTCGGCTCCTCTTACTCTGTAGTAGAGGAGGGCATGACAGGACGTACAACTGTCTTCGACACCGGCTTTGACGATCTTCTTAACGGCAAGAAGGCTCTCGGGTACATTTTGAAGTCACAGTTTCCGCTTGATGCTGCTGTCGTTATGCTGGGGACCAATGACCTCTGTGACCACCATATGGACAGGATAGAGCTTGGGATAACCGAAATCATAAGACTGTTGAAGAATGCTGATCATATCTACCGCACGAAGACCCCTGTCTTCCCGCACGGCGTAAAGATTCTTCTTGTTGCTCCCATTCCCTACGGAGATGAAACTGCGCTCAGTGATGATATAAAGAAGGAAAGTCGACTCTACGGAGAGACATATAAGCGTGTTGCTGTAAATACCGGGGTGTATTTTCTCAATCCTGAGGGGAAGATAAAAAGCGGTATTGACGGAATACACTTCACCCCTGAGAGTCATAGGGTACTGGCTGACCTTATTTACTCCTCGCTTATGGAGATGAATATCTGATGGGCTTCTTTAACCCTGAGCATCAACCATGGCGATTTCTGGGGCGGTGTGTCGATTTCGTGGGACTTTCGCTCTGCTGTATTTTTACATCCCTCGGCGTCGTAACTCTCGGGCCGTCGCTCTCGGCATTATATTCCTCTGTCGTCAAAGCCTTCCGCTACGGCGATAACACACCCTTTAAAACATACTTCACTTCTTTCAAGAAGAACTTCAAGGAAGGGGTGATTCTTACGCTTATCATAATTCCATTCATATTCCTGTTTGTGTGGGGGTATATGATTATGAAGGAGAACTCCTCAACAAGAACGGGTGCATTCATGTTCACGTTCTACTATGTCCTCTTACTCCTTCCTGTGGGGACCGCTCTCAATCTCTTCCCTCTTCTCGCCCGTTTCGAGATGAAGACGGGTGACTATTTTAAGACTGCATTCACGCTTACGATTGCACATCTTCCCAGCACATTTGTAATTGTGCTACTTTCCATTGAGCTTACAATCTGGACAATAGAGTATTACTCCCCATGCTTCATAACTCCCTCTCTCTGGGCGCTTCTATCATCTTTCTTTCTTGAGAAGAACTACAAGAAGCACATCTCAGACAGTGAAGCTGCTGCACTTGAAGGGATAACGGAAGAAGAGTACCTGGAGAAGAAGAGAAAGAGGGAAGAAGTGAGGAACAGAATAAGAAGGAAGTAGTAAAGCTCTTTTCACTCCCGCTTTATACACAAAATCGATTATATGTGTTGATGTATGGGTATCTCGAAGGCAGTGTTTCATCAGGTGATATATAGCGTGAGAGTCAACCCTTGAGAAAAGTAAGGGATGAGAGGATGTCTTTTCCATAGTCGGGAGACAATACTCCGTTGTAGTGGCAGATGAATATGCCGGAAATGAGAATCATCATAAATTCGGCATCGTTGTCAGTTGTCGCATCACCGTATACCGATACAAGGCACCTTTTCATCAATGCCTTCCACTCCATGAACTCCTCTTTTATCATCTTG
>CAVHPV010000052.1:0-15208 GCA_963638045.1 Faecalibacterium sp. CAG:74
CGGACAAAATTAGTTGGCAGTTTGGAGTCAAAATTAGTTAGCAGTAACAGACCCCAAAGGGTTTGCAGAAATGCTTTGCATAATAATGCGGGAGAACAGAATGCCGGACCTTCCGTTTCTTGAATGAGACGGATAAAACTGATCCGGTATTCCTCTTTCTGTCTTCAACGTTTTTCATTTTTCTCCGATTCCCATTAGTCTCTTTTATGATACAATCGTCCGGACAGGGGGTATGGAGGTTATATGAAGAAGATAGTCACACTTTTGATTGTGTGTGTTTTTGCTTTGTCAATGGTGGTGGCAGGAGGTGCCAACTACCAGAAGATTTATTCTGTTGATGATACGGTTTACGACTGGATTGTGGATCTCTGTCTGCTGACAGGGAATTCACTCCCGAGTACAACCGGCCCCTGGAGCGGCTCGGAGCTGCGGACAATGGCTGGAAAGGTCGATTACTCATCTCTTAGTGGCTATGAGAAGGAGCTCTATGACAGGATTATGACTACTCTTGATGAGGACGCTTCATCTCCTGTTTTCATGGCTAGTCTTGAAGTTTCTCCTGAGTTCTATATAAACTCCAATTATTCCTCTCCTTTTTTCCAGACAAGAGATAACTGGTACCGTGGATGGAGTCAACAGAAACAGCTTCTGAACATAATAACAGAGGAGCATGTGGGGAATAATTTCTACGGTTACTTCAATTTCTCTCTTGGTACTGCCAAGGATCATACAACCCGTTCATTCGGGGACAGTATACTCTGGAGCAATATCCCGTTCCTGTTGCAGAATGACATGAAACAACTTGACTTCAATTTTCCTCTCAGAGCATTTGTTTCTGCTGGTGGGGAGCACTGGTCACTCTTTGTGGGCCGTGATAGGCTCAGCTGGGGTAATGGAAAGACAGGCAACTTTGTAATAGGTGACCATATCAAGTACCATAATGCGGCTTACTTCAAGGCATATGACGGTAACTTCAAGTATACTTTCCTCATATCTGCTTTCCCGCATCCACAGAATTATTACATACAGAATGCTGACGGCAGTATGACGTACAGTCATAACGGCCTGGGTGCCGGCCAGTCTGATTACATGAACGGAATCAGTGCATTCATTGCACACCGCCTTGAATGGAATATACTTCCGTCTCTTTCATTCGCACTCACTGAAGGTGTCATGTACATGAGCAAGGACAATAAGATTGACCTTATTGCATTTGCTCCCGCGATGATGTATCACAATAACTACACCCGGTCCAACACCAACTCAATCCTCTCATTAGAGATGGACTGGACAGTAATGAATGGGCTCAATCTTTACGGCCAGGTAGTGATAGATGAGTCAGTGCTTCCGGGAGAAGAAAACCCTAAGACTACAACGAACCTGGCAGAGCCGGACGGAAGGGGATTCCTTCTTGGTGCCACGTACAAGAGAGTTGCAGGTGAAGGTGTCCTTACATTCAACCTTGAAGGAGCAATGACGGATCCATATCTCTACCTCAGGGATGGAGACAGACAGGCCGGGGAGTCGGAAAGAGAACAGACTAATGGACGTTACGGCATTAACTATGTGGTAGCACTCAGGGAGATGAGTAATTGTGGAGGCATTGAGAACTATAACCTTGACTTCCTTGGATATAAATACGGCGGGGACGCAATTGTCGCTTACCTCTCTGCTGATTATGACATCCCGGGGAAGTGGAATGCAGGGGTATCCCTATTCTTTATGGTGCATGGCACACATGACAAGTACACTGTATGGACAAGAGTGAATAAAGATACTAACAAGACGACACCTACAACAAAACATCAAACAGACAACTACAACGACCCGGAAGTTTCAAAGCGTGATGCTGCCTCTGTGTCTGTTGTGACGTCTCTTACTGGTTCCTATTCATTCCTTCCATCCCTGACACTTGGTGGGGAAGTTGACTTTATATATCTGAAGAACCCGGGAAATATAAAGAGTAACCCATCCCTCTTCGATGTGCAGACAACAATAACTCTCAACTATACCTGGAAATAGTATGGGGAAACAAAAGCAGGGAGATGCAGTTTTCCCTGCTTATCAAGTGTAGTGGATGTGACTCTCAGACCCACAGTCTGAAACCGCAATTTAGTGCAGCCTTATACTCCGGCTCTAGTAGTGAAAGAAGAATCTTTTCAAAGTCTGACTTTTCAAGGCCGGATTTATTGTAGAGCTTTTCCCTGACTTCCGGGGAGGAGAAGTGGGCTCCAGCTGTCTTCTCGAAGAGTTCCATTATCATTGGATGCCGGTGAATGAGAGAGTATGACTGGTACTCGATATCGACAAGGGGTTTAAAATACCTGTCCCAGGAGGGAAGGCTGTTGCTCTTGCTGCTGTTGATGCTCTTTGTAGTCGGACTGAGGTTCCAGAACTCGTCTGATGAGACATACGAGAAGGGGACAAAATGGTCGATTGATATATCATCTATACTCAGCGGAGTGGAGAGATAGATTTCCCTGACAGGTTCAATTTTGATAATTTCTCTCCAATATCTTGAGACATCTGCGAGGCTTCTCTTCTCCGGAGGGGAGAGCTTGTTGGGAATTCCCGGAACAGAGGGATTCCTTCTCTGCAAATAGTTGATCAGGTTATAATTGACCCAGCTTTTGAGAAGAGTGTAGTTCGTCCTCATATACTCCAGCCAGTCATCTTTGATTGTGATTACTGTCCCCAGACCATTAAACGGAGAAAATCTGTAAATGACGTCATCATTGCTGTTCATCAATTCTACGGCAGCCTTTCCGGAATACCTGTCAATTCCTGCAGACGGCGGAAAGAAAGGAGATTGAATGCAATAAGGCACGAACCTGATGAGCCTCATCTTCTCTTTCTTCAAATCGGGGTTGTTGCAGGCTTTGAGGTAGAGAAGTAGCTTACTCTTATCTTCTGACGGCTTGAGAGTGGAGGACGGCTGAAGATTCTTTATCAATTTCTCGAGCCCGTCATTGGGGCCCAGCCTCAGATGGTACTCGCTGACCATGTACCATGCCGCTGCTATCATGTCATCAACAAGTTCCTCATAGGTCATACTGCTTCTGCCTTCCACAGCTTTCTCAAGTATGGCTTTGAACCAGAACAGCTTGTAGCATTCTGTAGTATGGTCAAATATATGCATCAGCTTTCCTGTCAGATTCCGGTCCATGGAAAAATTATATCCTTGATTCCGGTGGGGTGATAGAGCTTTTGATAATCAGATGGATTCTAATGTCATGATTTCAGAATGTTTCAGCTCAAGAGTTTGTCATATTGGATTCTGCCTCTTTTTTAAGGAAGCTACATAGGAGAAACTGTATTATAATAATTGCAACTTCAGTCTAAATATGAAGGTAATTGAGGTAATCCGGTATGGAAATCTATGAGTATGGTAATGAAAAGTCAGAGCTTGTTCTTGTGCAGATGGTTGATGCTCATGATCTCTCGCTGATGGAGAGGGAAGTTGAGCTGATCGGGGAATTTTCGTCCCCTGATTTCCGGCTGATTGCCTTCCTTGTGGATGACTGGCAGAAGGATCTTTCACCCTGGTGTACTCCGGCGGTGTTCGGAAATGAGGATTTCGGCTCAGGGGCTGGTAAGACGCTAGAAAAGGTGCTGGATTATATTGACGGGAAGGGGGAAAAATATATTATCGGTGGCTATTCTCTTGCGGGGCTCTTTGCCCTCTGGACTTCTTTTGAGTCTGATGTGTTCTCCTCGGTTGCGGCCGCATCCCCGTCAATCTGGTTTCCCAGGTTTCTTGATTACATGGAAGCTCATAATACTTATGCCTCAAATGTTTATCTCAGTCTCGGAGACAAGGAGGAGAAGACTAAAAATCGGGTTATGAGCACTGTCGGAAGTTGCATACTGGGAGCTGAGGAGATATTGAGAGAGAAGGGAGTAAATACGTTTTTTGAGTGGAATGAGGGGAATCATTTTAAAGAGCCGGAAAAGAGGACAGCTAAGGCATTTGCTTCCATGATATTGAAGGAGGGTTCGGAATATGAGAAAGTTTGAGAATGGAGATGTGGTGTCATTCGACATTGACAAGGCTTCTGGTACTGGATGGGTTGTTAACGCTGGAAGTGACAAATGTGACATTTCAATTAATACTTTAATGTGGAAGGATGGTTTTGAAGAGGATGAGTGGGAGCTTAACATGGAGGGAGTCACTCCATGTCCTATCCCAGAGGTTTCCTTCACTGACATTGAGTTAATAGCTGAGGATGACTGGGATGATGCCTTCAGGCTAGAATATGTGGAGGATATTCTTCATGATGAGCTGGGTATGGGGAATCTTTCTGAGATAACTAAGACCCGTGTCAGAAAGCATCTTGAAGTTCTCTGCAACCATGACAACATTACTGCTTTGAAGAGAAAAGGCTATCTCTGTTATGGAGGGTCCCCGCTCTATGAATGTGACTGGGACGAGACTGTCCGGTGTTTTGAAAAGGTCCTGAGGAGACATCTTGATACAAGTGTAGCCAACAGCTTGGGATATATCTTCTATTACGGCAGAACAAACGGAGGGGTGCCTGACTATGAAAAGGCCTACAGGTATTTCTCGATGGCAGCACTTGATGGTAACCATGAGTCTATTTATAAGCTTGGTGATATGTTTCTGAAAGGACGGGGAGTCCCTGTCTCATTTGAGCTTTCTGACAGCCTCTATTATCGTGTCTATACTGAGACTAAGGATCTTGTCCTCACACGGCATTGTGCTTGTAATTTTGCCGACGCTGCACTCCGCATGGCATCAATGTATGAACGCAAAGAGTATTCCTGGAGCATGATATATGGAAAATACCTTGAGGCGGACCTCGGTCTCAGAATAAGGGCCTGGACAGAATATTATGGTGACACTGTGGTGCGGAAGAATGTGGATGAGGGACTTGAGAAGTACCGTAATTTAAATCATGATTCTGAGGAGATGATCCTTGAAGTGTTCTCTGATATTGCACTGTATTCTCTTGTTGGTGACAGTATTCTTCACGTGAAACTGGTGCGTAAGGGTACCAAGGTGAAGGGGAGAGTGGATATTGTATCTAATAAGCCCAGCCACAGGAGAGGAGAATCCTACCTGATGCTGACTATTCCTGAGTTATCATATTGCGGATTTGTGCGTTCCTTCTCATTCAAGTGTACACTTATGAAATGTATCCCGGAAATTAAGGATGGAGAGAGCATCTCATTTTATTGTAAAGACATTTCAGATGACGGCTTCTCTGAAATAACATTCATGACGGAAAATGGACCTGTTTCACTTGAGGGAAGTTCATACAGAATAATGAAACCGGGAAAGAGAGATAAGTTCCAGCCTCATTGGGAGGACAGGAGGAATTGTGAATAGGGAAGTTGATGAAGCGGACTGGAGACTTTTCAGGGAGCGTATGCCTCTCTGGAGGGAGAGACAAATGGAGAAGATGGTGAGAAATTATCAAGATATACTCTCATCAGAAGGGACGGCTGAGGAAAGATTCTTCCGCCTGGACAAGCGACATG
Organism: Faecalibacterium sp. CAG:74; assembly: GCA_963638045.1. Classification (GTDB taxonomy): domain Bacteria; phylum Spirochaetota; class Spirochaetia; order Sphaerochaetales; family Sphaerochaetaceae; genus Ornithospirochaeta. The sequence goes on from CAVHPV010000052.1 coordinate 5,503, forward strand.
AAAAAGACCTCTGGAATGTGATTTTCTACATTGAGATGAGTCATTCGAAGCTTGTTATGAACATAGTGAGGTTGCTCGGAGAGGGGATTATCACAATGAGTGACCTTGAGGGATTCAGTATTGAATTCATTGAGAGGGTGAAACCTTCCATAAGGAAGTGAAAGCCTTCTTTTCATAATCTATCTCCGGCGTTAATATACTCACGTCGGAGGTGACGGAATGGAAACAGAAAATACGGAAAATGTCAGGAATGTGAAATGGTACCTGAAAAGGATATTCTCTCTTCCATTGCTCTGTCTTGAGACTCTCCCGATGATGTTCATAGGGGAGCTTGTTGGAATGAGTGTGAGACTTCTTGCGAAGGCTTTCCCGTCATTGGCTGGAAGTGATGCATGGATGACGGGGGCAGACTATGCTGAGTTCTGGGGAATATGGCTTGCTGTTATCCTTGTACTTTTTTTTGTCAAGAAGAACCGTCCCATTCTCACTGCCATAGGAAATAAGGGTAGGGGAAATACAATTCAATTCTTCCTTCTGGGGATTCTCACAGGCTTCGGAATGAATGCACTCTGTGTTCTCCTTGCACTCCTCGCGGGTGATATTTCTCTCTCTTTCGGCTCATTCCATATTGTCTCCTTCCTACTTATTTTTATTGCTGTATTTATCCAGTCGGGAGCTGAGGAGCTTGTATGCAGGGCCTTCCTGTACCAGAGACTGAGAAGGGCATATAAATCCCCGTTTGTTGCAATTATCGGGAACTCCGTATTCTTTGCCTTACTTCATGTCTTCAATGACGGGGCAGGCTTTACAGGTATTCTCAATACCTTTGTAATTGCAATACTTCTTTCCTCGATTATCTATTATACCGGATCCTTCTGGTGCGTTTGTGCAATTCATACGGCATGGAACTTCACGCAAAACATACTCTTCGGCCTCCCCAACAGTGGCAATGTGATGCCGTACTCTGTCTTCACCCTCAGCCAAGGGGCAAGGGACAGCTTTTTATATAACACAGCCTTCGGAATAGAGGGAGCACTGTTCTCGTCCCTTGTAATCATTGCTGTCACCATCATTCTCGTACTTCATGCCCATAAGCATGACATGGTGGAAGTGAATATCTGGGAGGAGTGATTGACATGAATAATGCCCCCTACGGTATGTAAGGGGCAAATAATTCTAAACCTATTTTTATCTGAGGTTGTTTTTGAGTGCACTTATCTCGGCGTCTGTCAGGCCGATGGCTCTTATATAACCCTCAGCAGCAGATGCAAGGTCAGCCGACGCAAGGTCCGTGAGAGAGAATGCAACTTCGAGAGTCTTTACGATGTTACTTGAAAGTATTGCATTGTATTTCTCTGTTCCCTTCTCAACCTTGTAGTAGTTCTCGTAGGTTTTCATATAATCCTCAATTACCTCGTCATAGGTCGCACCCATCAGACACTCAAGAAGAGCAGCGACAAAGCCTGCCCTGTCCTTTCCCTCTGTGCAATGGAAAGCATAGACACCCGGGTGGGAGGCAAAGAATCTGAGGCCCTGTGCAAGCCCCTTCTTGAACTCATCTGCCTGGAAATCGACACCGAGGTTGAGGTAGATGACGTCACACTTCGAGTAGTAGCTGTCAGCAAAGCCTTCAAAGCCGGTTGCGTCGCTCTGGCTGTTTGCCAGGTTCATGATAACTGTGACTCCAGCATCCTTTATTGCCTTATCTGCATAGGTGTTTCTTCCCAGTTCCGGGTCAATCGGGCTGCTTGTCCTGTAAAGCTTTCCCTTTCCCATGCCTGTTGTTGTGATTTCCCTGAAGTTTGCAAATTCCTCATCCGAGAGCTCCGGGTAGTCTTCTCTGTTATTTGTCCTCTGAAGGTCATGGAGAATATACTGGGCAAGGTATCCGCCTTCCTGTGCCATCTCGAACTTCACTTCAACCGGGAATTCAACTCCGTCAAAGGCTGTCCAATACCATGTCTTGTCGGCATTTGTAGTCTTGTATGCAAGGCCGTATGTTTCACCGAAGTTACCCATGTTGATAGCAAGTGAAATATAGCCTGTGGGGGCACCGGTATCACTCAGAGAGGCAATGATTGCGGCTGTACCCTGGTCAACATATGAGTAGGTCGGTACCACAGCAAGCTCGAGCTCTTTGTCGAGGAAGGATACTTTCACTTTATCACCTTCGCTGAAGCCCATGTCGAAGAAATCACTTACCTGGAGGTCTGTGTAGACGTTGCCGTACTTTGTGAACCATACGTTGGCGTCGAGGCCACCTATTGTGACGGTACCGTCATCTTCCTCTTCTGCTGTTATTACATGGATTCTTCCCTGTGGCTGTGAATATTCCTCTCCGATCACACCGCCGAGGACTTCTGTGATGTAATCCATCACAGCTTCATCAAGCACAATTGATGTATCGAACTGGCTGGATGATGATGCGAATGCGTAGTATGTGTCACCTCCTGCAGCAACGAAGTTGTTTGTGATAACAGCATATGTGTCATCTTCATTGAACTCAGTCCCGTTGACAGAGTTGATTGTAACCCTGTTTATTGATGCCGGTCCGTAGTAGGTGGAAGCCGGGTAGGTCGTGTTCTGTTTGTCATACCCTTTCGTTGTGTCGACTGTATACTCAATTCCTGCCACCTGCGGGAAACCGCCAAGGGATACCGGAGTACAGTAGGTGGAAGCTTCGAGAGCCTCAAGAAGCTCGGAGCCCTTCACATAGACAACAGCTATCGTGTTGCCGAATGGGAGGACTGTGTTGACATCTTTCTTTGTGACATCCCCCTTATGGATCCATGCTCTGATTCCGCCTCCGTTGGTGATGGCGACTGTATGGCCTTCATCAACTGTGAGAGCACCATCATTTTTGAGGATGGTCCACATCATTGCATCCGTGATCAGGTCACCGAGGTTTGTCTCCTCTGTCCTGTTTCCTGGTTCTCTGTCGCCGTTGAGCTCGACAGAAGAGGAAGCAAAGACAATGTCATATTCGCTGTTGACTCTGTCAATGATTTTCCGGGCAGCTTCTTCAACTTCCTTGTCCTTCTCAAGTCCATCTGTAGAGACAAGATAGTGGTCCTCGATCTTCCCTGTAGCATTGTCGATGATGATGACTCCGATGTTTGCAAATGCAGTTCCTGTTGACTGTATAGGCTCATCATTGTCTCCTTCTGTCATGACAGTGTGGGAGTGGCCGTCGATAATCATGTCGATTCCGCCGACATTCTTGTAGAGGTCAACGGACCTGTTGGGCTCGCTCTCAGCATCAACTCCGAGGTGCACAAGCCCGATTACTATGTCTGCTCCCTTCTCTTTGAGTGCGTCAACAGTGTCCTGTGTAACTTTGTAGAGTTTTTCTCCCGATACGAACTGGAGTCCCTTTATAAGGGCGGGATTGGCTTTTGTCTGTGCCTCCGGTGTCTCAAGACCGAAGAAGCCGATTCTGAGTCCGTCCCTTTCCATGATAATTCCGGAAGGGTAGATCGGGTTCCCGTCAGAACCGAATACATCGGCACACAGGACCTGGAAATCTGCATGACTGAGGTTGTTTCTGAGAACTTCATAGCCATAGTCGAACTCATGGTTGCCGAGGGTTGCTATATCATAGTCTGCCGCATTCATCATCATCACGGCATCCAGACCCTTTGATGTGCTGACGTATGTAGTGCCCTGGCTGAAGTCGCCGGCGTCAACTGTTATGACATCAGCTCCCTCTGACTCGAAGTCTACTTTCAATGCTTTTATGTAAGCATAACCTTCAACAGCCCCGTGTACATCATTCGAGTGCAGAATGACTGTCTTTCCTTCATACTTTCCTCTTTCCTTCATCCCCTCAGCACATACGGCAAAGAGTGTCAGGAAGATAAGCGTGAAGGCAATAAATCTCTTGAGTGTCTTCTTCATTTAATTCTCCTTGTTTATTTCTAATTTCAGTGTTGTTCCGTTTTTCCGTTCCGTCAACAATATGCTGAAATGGTATCCCTGTTTTCTGTCTCATCCTGAGCTTGTTTTTCAGGAGGTTCTGTATCTTGTGCCGTGATCCCTTTTTCCGTCCTCCATTGAAGCAAGAGATCTCAGCTTTTCAGGTTGTTGTCCTGATTCACCGGGAGTGTGACTGTGAATGTTGTGAGCCCGCTGCTGCTTATTGCCTCAATCTTCCCGTTATGGAGGCTTAATACCTTTTTTGCTATTGCCAGGCCTATGCCGTTTCCCTCTCCGGAGTGGGACTTGTCAGCCTGGTAGAACTTGTTATAGATGTGGCTGAGTGCCTCCGGGGGGATTTCTTTTCCGCCATTCGATACCGAAACGGAGATGAGGTCATCTTTTTCTGTTATACCGATAGTCACTGTGCCACCATTGTTAGAGAATTTGATGGCATTGTCGAGGAGGTTTATCCACACCTGTTTCAGAAGTTCCGAGTTCCCTTCTATCATGTATTCCTGGAAATTCAGGTCCATGAGGAGATCCTTCTCAGACCATTTTTCAACAAAGAGGAGGACAGACGCCCTTATTTCCTCTGAAAGATTGAACTTGGTTATGTCCTTGAGTATTGTCTGGTTTTCTATTCGTGAGAGTGTGAGAACGTTCGATGCCATCTGTGAGAGCCTCAGGGACTCCTCTTCTATGATAGAGAGATACTCCTCTCTTTCGCCCGGGGAAAGGTCTTCCCTTCTCAAAAGCTTGCAGAAGCCTGAAATTGATGCTATCGGGGTTCTGAATTCATGAGAAAAGCTGTTGATGAAATCATTGCGGAGCATCTCCGTGTGCTCAAGTTCCTCTGCTGCCATATTAAAACTTGTCTCTATCTCCTGAAAAACAGGGTGTGAGTTTATGGGCTTACCGAAGTGTAATCTTGCACTGAAGTCCCCGCTTGCGAGTCTGTTGAGCTGGGTTATGAGCCTGTTGAAGGGCTTGAGGGGAATTTTTCCCATCGAGTTTGAGAGAATGAACCCTATAATCATGCTTGAAAAGAAGATAAACACTGTGACATCGAGTACCCCGATTCTCCCTTCCGTGACAGCAAAGACACCGAGCCTTGCCAGGACAAAAAGGATGAAATATGTAATGAGCATTGCACTTCCATTGATGCCGAATACAATAAGCGACAACAAAAGTGCAAGCTCCAGCCTTGAGTTTCGTTCTTTCTTGGTCATACCTTCTTTACCGCCTTGTAGCCGAGTCCCCTGACTGCGACTATTTCAAACTCTTTCCAGCCTTCGAACCGCTTCCTCAGTCTCCCGACATGGACCGTGACTGTCTCCCAACCCGTTTCGCAATCAGCTCCCCAGATTTCGTCCATGAGCTGGATACGTGTGAAAATCTGCCCGGGGTAGGATAGAAGCTTATACAGAAGGAGGAATTCCTTCTGTGGGAGCTCCTGTGACTTCCCGTTCTTTGTGACGGTGAGCGAGTCATAGTCAAGTGTTACATCCCCGATGATAATTCTGTGTTCGTCCATAATCCTTGCCCTTCTGAGGAGTGCTTTTATGTGTAAGAGCAGTTTTTCTTCATCAACGGGCTTTGTTATATAGTCATCAGTTCCGACCAGAAAACCTTTCTTCTCATCGGGAGGCTGGTGCTTGGCAGTTACCATGAGAATGGGGAGGATAGGGTCAGTCTCCCGAACTGTGCGGGTAAACTCATAGCCGTCCATATTCGGCATCATAACATCGAGGATGACAAGATCAATGTGTTCCTTTTCGAGCGCAGAGAGAGCTTCCTCACCGTCGGATGCCGCCACAACCGTGTAGCCTTCTTTTTTGAGAACAGCTTCCAGGAGCATCCTGGTATGCCTGTCATCATCCGCCACAAGAATGTTAAACATTTATATCCTCCGTTTTCATATAATACACCAATGTCCCGTATTAGGCCATTTACGGGCGAAGTGTTTGACCTTCAGTTTTGTTTCAGTTTAGAATTCTTTGATAAATCTAGTACGGAAAATGATTAACTGATGTAAATCGGACATTTTTCAAATATTGTAGACTTTATAAGGGGAAAATTAGTATGAGAAAAGTTAAGATTATTACAGATTCATGTGCTGATCTCAGCGGGGCACAGCTTGAAAAATATGACATTGATTATGCAAGGATGTCGACTGTCCTTGACGGAAAGGAGTCTCCTGCTCTTCTGACATGGAGCACAGAGGAGGCTCATGACTTCTACAACATCATCAGGGGTGGAAAGAGAATCACAACTGCACAGGTCTCAGTTGAGGAGTTCAACCGTATATTCACGAAGTATCTTGACGATGGTTATGACATTGTCTACATTGCATGCTCGTCAAAGCAGAGTGGGTCAGTGAACACTGGATTTGTCACAGCAAAGAAGCTTCTTGAAAAGTATGCGGATGCTTCAATTTACTGTATAGACTCTCTCAACGCGACAATCGGCGAGGGAATGCTAGCCATAGAGGCAGCAAAGAAGGCGGCTGAGGGAAAGAGTGCAGAGGAAATCAGGGATTATATCCTCTCTATCCGTAAGACTGTCCAGGAGTTTGCAACAGTGCACACCCTTGAACATCTCAAAAAGGCCGGACGTGTCTCCGCTTCTTCCGCATTCTTCGGGAACCTCATGGGAATCAAACCGATTCTTGTTGCCGACCTCAACGGGAGACAGGTTGCGATGAAGAAGGTCAAGGGTCGCCAGAATTCATTTGCCGAGATAGTAAAACTCCTGAAGGAGAACATAATTGATGCTGCAGACCAGACTGTCTACATTGCTCATGCCGACTGCTCGGCGGAGGAGATTGAAAGCCTGAGAAAACTTGTTGAGAGTGAAATTCATCCGAAGGATATATCTGTGGGATATATCGGGCCTATTGTAGGCGCATCCACAGGTCCTGACACAATCGGTGTCTGGGCATTCGGAAAGAGTGTCACATACGCAGCTGAAGAGAAGTAAGTGCCTTTATCTGAAGCACTGTGAAATACAGAAAGATAAGGTTTTTCTTTCTCTGAAGATTCCTATAAAGGAATGAAAAAGTGTGGAAATGTCTTATCCTGCCTTAAAAGGAAAAAGTAGAAATGATCCAGACAGAGACAATAAACGGAATACTCCTTGCCAAGATGATCCGAAAGGGCGCAATAAACTTGCGTTCTCATGTTGAGGAGGTGAACAATCTCAATGTTTTCCCGATTCCTGACGGAGATACGGGTGACAATATGCTTATGACATGTATGGGGGGAGTCGACAGGATAGACCTGGACTCCTCATCCATAAGTGAGGTGGCGAGAAGCATATCTGAAGGGATGCTCCTTGGGGCAAGAGGGAACTCCGGCGTCATACTTTCCCAGATATTTGATGGAATAGCAAAGGGGCTCGGCAATGAAGAAAAGGCAAATTGCGCTCTCTTCAAGAAAGTCCTTCGTGACGGTACACAGTCTGCATACTCTGCGGTGATGGAACCAACAGAAGGGACTATTCTAACTGTAATGCGCGAGGCGATGGAGTATGTCTCTGAGAGGGAATACACATACCCGAAGAATCTTCTCTCTGATTTTATCGAGCAGGCAAAGCGTACGCTTGAGAAAACTCCGGATTTACTTCCTGTCCTTAAGAAAGCGGGTGTTGTCGACTCGGGGGGAGCCGGACTCATATATATAGTCGAGGGGATGATCAGTGTATTCTCCCGTGAAGATGACGACGAGGATGAGCTGATCCATCTTGAGAGGAGTGCTGCACCTGAGGAACTCAACTATGATCTCTTCACTCCCGACAGTGTTCTTGAGTTCGGTTATTGCACGGAGGTCCTTCTCAGACTCCAGAATGCCAAGACAGACATTGACAGCTTCCCACTCAATAAAATCACTGATTTCCTGAAGACCATCGGTGACAGTGTCGTGACATTCAAGAATGCAAGCATTGTGAAGATTCATGTGCACACAAAGACTCCGGACAAGGTCCTTGCCTTCTGCCAGCAATACGGTGAATTTCTGAAGGTGAAGATCGAGAACATGTCACTCCAGCACAACAACCTTATTTCAGAAAAAGAAGAGGAAGATGAGAAGCCGGTGAAGAAGGCTTATGCTGTTGTTGCTGTTGCATGCGGGGATGGAATAAAGGACCTCTTCAGAGAGCGGGGTGCCGATTATATCGTGGACGGCGGACAGAGCATGAATCCCTCCACACAGGATTTTCTTGATGCTTTTGAGTCTGTCAACGCCTCATCGGTTTTCGTGCTCCCGAATAATGGTAATGTTGTTCTTGCTGCACGCATGGCTGCAGGGATGTACAAGGACTCGAAGGTCTATGTGATTGAAAGTCATAATATCGGGGAAGGCTATGCAGCACTTTCGATGTATAACCCCGAGAGTGATAATCCGGATGAGATTGCCTCAGACCTCACCGATGCGATGAGCGGTGTCACAACACTTCATATCTCGAAATCAATAAGGGATGCAGAAGGAGTGAAGAGTGGAGACTATATAGGTTTCACCGGTAAGGATATACTCTTTGATGACAGGGACAGAATGGATACCGTAGTCGGGTCATTGGCGAAAATAGATCCCTCTAGTTATGATATATGTCTTCTTATCTATGGCAAAGATGCTGACAGCGGGGAGGCCGGGGAGATTGCGGAGTCTATCACAAAGAGGTTTGCCGGTAAGGAAGTCTACACTGTGGACGGAAAACAGGATATATACGACTACATCCTGATTCTGGAGTGAGGAATGGAAAGTTACATTTTATACATACTTGCTGCGCTTGTCGCGTATCTTGTTGCAGGCTGGAATCCCGCAATAACCCTTTCAAAGGCAATATATAAACAGGATATACGTACCCTGGGAAGCAAAAACCCGGGGTTTACGAACTTTAAAAGATGTTTTGGAAACAGGTGGGCATGGATTGTTCTGGCCCTGGATGTATCGAAGGGCTTTGTGGTGGTATTCCTTTTTGCCTGTCTTTTCGAAAAATATCTTTCGCTTTATCAAGTGGGGGCCGTCTATACAGGAATCTTTGCAGTCCTGGGGCACTCATTCCCCGTATGGTATAATTTCAAGGGAGGAAAGGGCTTTCTAGTCTCACTCTCAGTCATATGGGTGACGGACTGGAGAGCCGGACTCATTTCGACAGCTGTTATGGTTGTCCTTCTTCTCACGACTAAGTATATGTCACTCTCGACCGTCATTTCCGTTCTGCTCAGTCCGATTATTCTCTGGTTTTTCGGCTCAAAGTGGCCTGTTGTGGCACTCGATGCCGTGATGGTTCTATTTGTTGCCTTCCGCCACAGGGCGAACTTCAGAAGACTATTAAGCGGGAATGAATCAAAATTCTACCTGAAGTCACACAAAGGGAAATAACGTATGAAGAAATACCGTGCCGGAATAGATATTGGTTCTACAACTGTGAAACTTGTTATTCTGGATGAGAATGACAAGTTTCTCTGGGGGGAATATAGACGACACCAGGCTCATACACAGGAGACTCTTGCCTCCCTTCTTGAGGAGGCAAGGGAAAGTGTCGGTGAATGCACTCTCTCTCTTTCGATTACCGGTTCGGGGGCGATAAACCTTGCTTCCGCACTAAAGATTAATTTTGTCCAGGAAGTTGTAGCTGTTGCCTCAGCTCTCAGAAAATATGCTCCCCGGACTGATGTTGCTATAGAGCTCGGCGGGGAGGACGCCAAGATAATCTACTTCACAGGCGGACTTGAAGAGAGGATGAATGGTGTCTGTGCCGGAGGTACGGGATCCTTCATCGACCAGATGGC
>CAVHPV010000053.1:0-14770 GCA_963638045.1 Faecalibacterium sp. CAG:74
CTGGCATGCTTCTTGCATATTGATTTTCAAGGAGATAAGCCATGTCAAGGAATTCCAATTCACTCTATACATCACAAGATAACGAGGTATTGTCAGCATATCTCAAGACAATCGACAAGATCCCTCTTCTTACTTATGAAGAAGAGTATGAACTGGCTCTCAAGGCCAAGAATGGTGATATGAAGGCAAGAGAGAGAATTGCCAATGCAAACCTCAGATTCGTCGTATCTGTTGCGAAGAAGTATCGTGGCCAGGGACTTGCCCTCGAGGATTTGATCAATGAGGGAAACATCGGACTCTTAACAGCCATTGACAAGTACGAGCCGGAGAAAGGATATCACTTTATCTCCTATGCGGTATGGTGGATAAGGCAGTCAATCCTCAAGGCTCTTGCTGAACAGTCAAGACCCGTGAGACTTCCTCTCAACAGATCCAATGAGCTCATTGCTATCACAAAGGCAAGAAATACTCTTATCAACAGCGGTATTGCGGATCCTTCTCTCGATGAGATAGCTCTTGAGAGCGGCATCGACAGAGAGACTGTGAAGAGCCTTACAGATATCACAAAAGACATGATTTCTCTTGATGCTCCGCTTAAAGCTGATGAGGATGACGGGACAAGTCTTGAATGCTTTCTCCCGGACAGCTCTGACTCCCCTGAGAACAGCACGATACAGAGTATGATGAGTGAGGATGTTTTAAGCCTTCTCTCTGTCCTCAATGAGAAAGAGAGGGACATAATCATGAAGCGTTACGGTTTCAACCACCAGGATCCTATGAGCCTGAGTGCAATCGGAAAGGAATATAATCTCACAAAGGAGAGAATCAGGCAGATTGAAAAAGTTGCCCTTGATAAGCTTAAAAAATGCGGAGAAAGCAGGGGAATGGAATATTACAACGTAGGTTAGTATAGTATAAATATAAATAATGAAGGCAGGTTTTGATATATAGTCAAGCCTGCCTTATTTATTTTTAGCTAAACATAAAAAATGTGTTTTTTTGTTGTTTTTCGGTTTTTTCTCTTTTTGATTTTGCTTTTTCTTTATATCAATTAAATTTATTCCATCTGTTATTGAATTAAGTTGACCTGAATCTGTTTTGTTAGTAACATATCAGAGCTTAATAAGACAAAAAATAATAGGAAATTTAACATGGAAGAAAAAAAGTATGTTTATTTCTTCGGCGAAGGTAAAGCTGAAGGTACAAGTGACATGAAAAATCTTCTGGGAGGCAAGGGGGCAAACCTTGCTGAGATGACTAGTATTGGTCTTCCCGTCCCTCCCGGATTTACAATCACAACAGAGGCTTGTGATTTTTTTGATAAGCATAACGGCTCTTACCCAAACGGAATGAGGGAGGAGGTTCTTGCTAACCTTGACAGACTTGAGAAATTGATGGGTGCAAAGCTGGGAGATAAGAAGAATCCTCTTCTTGTTTCCGTCCGTTCAGGTGCAGCACAATCCATGCCGGGAATGATGGATACTGTCCTTAACCTCGGGCTTAACCCGGATTCCCTCCAGGCACTTATAGATAAGACTAATAACGAGCGTTTTGCATGGGACTCCTACAGGCGTTTCATCCAGATGTTCGGAGATGTCGTAATGGGAGTGCCTCATGCAAAGTTCGAGGATGCTCTTCAGTCTGTGAAGGATGAGAACGGTAAGACATTCGACACTGAGCTTGACGTGTCCAATCTCAAGGAAGTGATCAAGCGATACAGGGTTATCTACAAAAAATATACAGGTGAGGAGTTTCCTGAGGATCCACAGGATCAGCTCTTCAAGGCCATCGACGCAGTCTTTAGAAGCTGGAACAACGAAAGGGCCATCAAGTACAGAATGATGAATGACATACGTGGTCTTCTCGGCACCGCAGTCAACGTCCAGGCAATGGTCTTCGGCAACATGGGGGAGACCAGCGGAACCGGTGTTGCATTCACACGTGACCCGTCGACAGGCGAGAACAGATTCTTCGGTGAGTACCTGATGAATGCCCAGGGTGAGGATGTTGTCGCAGGTATAAGGACACCGCAGCCTATCTCCACACTTGAGAAAGTCAATCCTGAGGCTTATGCAGAGCTCTGTGCAATCAGAGATACACTTGAAAGCCACTATCATGATATGCAGGACCTTGAGTTCACAATTCAGGAAGGTAAGCTCTATATGCTTCAGACCCGTAATGGAAAGAGAAGTATCTTCAGCTGGATCAGAAGTCAGGTCGAGATGGTCGAAGCCGGCCTTATCGACAAAAAAACGGCTGTTGAGAGAGTTCCTGCAGGAGAGTTCAATAAGCTCTTCGCTCCTATTCTCGATAACAAGGTCATCAGGGATCTCGGTATTACACCCGATACAAAGGGCCTCAATGCATCTCCCGGTGGAGCATGCGGACAGATTTATTTCAATGCAAAGGATGCGGAGAATGCGGCAAAAGAGGGTAAGGATGTTCTCCTTGTCAGAGTCGAGACCTCTCCTGAAGATATCGGGGGAATGGCAGTAAGCAAGGGTATCGTAACATGCCGCGGAGGAATGACAAGCCATGCTGCAGTTGTTGCAAGAGGTATGGGATGTCCGTGTGTCTCCGGATGCAGTGAAATCACAGTCAACGAGCCGAAGAAGACACTTACTGTTAATGGAAAGGTTCTCAATGAGGGGGACTACATGGCCATTGATGGATTTACAGGTAATGTCTATGCACAGAAGATTGCCGTAAAGAACAGCGAGATCATGCAGGTTCTTGAGGGGACGATGAACGAGAGCGAGTCAATTCTGTACCAGAATTACAAGAAGCTCATGGGCTATGTCAATGAAATAAAGACAATGAGTGTGAGAACCAATGCCGATACCCCCAAGGATGCTAAGCAGGCTATCCTCCTGGGTGCTGAAGGTGTAGGTCTATGTCGCACTGAGCACATGTTCTTCGGAGGAGACAGAATTTTCTCTATGCGTAAGATGATTCTTGCAGACAACGTAAGGGCTCGTGAGAGTGCACTCAATGAACTTCTTCCTATGCAGAGGGAGGACTTCGAGGGAATCTTCGAAACTATGAACGGTCTTCCGGTTGTAATCAGACTTCTTGATCCGCCTCTCCATGAGTTCCTTCCGAACGACCATACATCACGCCACGAGATGGCTTTGAGAATGGGGATAAGTGCAGAGGAGATTGCCCGCAAGTGTAATGCCCTGCATGAGTTCAACCCGATGCTCGGTTTCAGGGGATGCAGACTTGCAGTTGTCTATCCGGAAATTCTCAGGATGCAGGTAAGGGCTATCATGGAAGCTGCTATCAATACAAAGCGCAAGGGATTCAAGGTACATCCTGAAATCATGATTCCGCTTGTTGGTATCTGGAAGGAGTTCAATTATTGCAGAAAGAATGCAGTTGATGAAATCGAGAAAGTCTTCTCAGAACAGAATCTGGTTATCCCATACCAGATTGGAACAATGATTGAGGTCCCGCGTGCAGCTATCACAGCTGATGAGATTGCGGGAAGCGCAGAGTTCTTCTCATTCGGTACTAACGACCTGACTCAGATGACATGCGGTTTCTCTCGTGATGACTCCGCTTCTTTCCTTACTCACTATGTCAATGACCCGGACAAGCAATTCTATGATTATGATCCGTTTGCAACAATCGATTTCGGAGGAGTTGGGAAGCTTGTTAAGATGGCTGTGGGACTTGGACGCTCTGTCAGACCAGACATGAAGATGGGAATCTGCGGTGAGCATGGCGGAGACCCGAAGACTATTGAGTTCTGTCAGGGTGCCGGACTGGATTATGTTTCCTGTTCTCCTTTCCGTGTTCCTATCGCAAGACTTGCTGCTGCACAGGCTGCTATCAAAGAAGGTAAGTAATCTTATTGAAGCTTTATATGTCCTCTCCCTTTACCGGGAGAGGCTTTTCTTTATGTGGAAGGTAATTCTCTCATATTGTGTTTTGTAGTATAGTGGCAGAATGATGAATAAGAAGGAAATATTGAATTATGCACTCAAGTCCTACATTGTGGGTGCGACAATGACGGTTCCCGGTGTCTCGGGTGGGTCAATGGCGATGGTGCTCGGGATATATGACAGAATAATCAGTGCCGTGCCTGAGCTTCTTACAAAGGCTTTCAAGTCAGCTTTCCTTTTCTTACTTCTCTGTGGTGGATTCGGGCTTCTTGGAGCGGTGTCTGCATCACCTCTTCTTTCATACCTTCTTTCAAACTTCTACTCTGTAGTCATGTTCTTCTTCATTGGAGCCATTGCCGGTTCAATTCCACTAATAGTGAGAAAGAGTGAGATAAACTCACATAACTGGCCGTGTCTCCTCTTTGCTATTCTGGGAATAGCTACGGTCATCCTTATTGGCTATATCCCACAGGATGCAATAGCACTTGGCAGCAGCAACATATTCTTCCAGCTCCTTTGCGGGATACTTGTCTCAATCGGCTTTGTGCTTCCCGGAATCTCGACAACATATCTTCTGGTAGTCCTGGGATTGTATGAGAGCATTATTACATGCCTTTCAAATCTTAATTTTTTACCTCTGATCCCGCTTGCACTTGGTGTGATTATCGGGGTGTTCCTTCTCACGGGACTATTGAAGAAAAGTATGGAAAAGTATCCCTCAGTCACATTTCCGATAATTCTCGGTTTTATGCTGGGCTCAATTCCAGAGGTGTTTCCTCCGATGGAAACAGGATGGAGACTTGCTGTTTCCATTCTGACATTTGCTTTGGGTTTCTGTCTTGTTTGTTTTGTCTGTAAGGAAGAATAGGGACAAAAAAGCGAAGGATATCATAGCTCTGTGAACTGATTTTGTGTTTACAGCATCGCTTATTTCCTTGTTGTAGAGAGCTTTCTCCATAGTTCCTTCGAGTTCCCTGTTTGCAAGTTGCCCTTCAAGTCAGGGTCGTGTACTGCCTGCCTGTATGAGTTCTCCAGACAAGGTGCTGTGACGGGCACGTCTTCCCATCCGTTCCACTGCTTGCTCCATGATTGTTCATAGTATCTGTTGGTGGCTCTGGTGTCGTACAGGTAAGCTTCTCCCAGGATAGCAAGGTATTCTCTGAGTGTTTCTTCATCTTTAATTGCGTTCTTGAAGATTGTATCCTTCTGTATGCCAGTGCCTTCATAGAAGATATCGGGAGTGTTGCCGTCAACAGAGTCCGAGAACCCCGCCCAAGTGTGGTCGATAAAGCCGGTATGTAATATGATCTGTTATCACAAGAAATAAAGTATTTTGTGGCATTTTGGCAACACATCGGTGTCAAAGTAAAAAGGCTATGTCTAATTCAATTTATTAAGATGTAAAGAGTTGTTAGAATATTGAATCAGCCAGAAATGGGAGTCGAACCCATGACCTGCACTTTACGAGGGTGCCGCTCTGCCAACTGAGCTATTCTGGCGATGGGTAAAATATAACTCAAGAGAAAAATAATTGGTAGTATTCCCCACATTTTTTTCTTCTTTTTCGGAAATGCGCTAAACTTGTTGTATAAAGAGGGGATGACATGCCACTTGAAATCATCAGAGCAGATATTACAACACTTGATGTTGATGCAATCGTCTGTCCTACAAACAGACACCTTAGGCCGGGGACTGGAGTCGACAGAGCTATCCGCATTAAATGCGGGCTCGAAGTAGAAAACGCACTCTCTAGGCTCGGTATGTGTGAAGTCGGCGATGCCGTATATATTGACGGCTGTTCGCTTCCGTGCAAATACATCATATATACTGTAGGCCCTAAATGGCGGGGTGGAGAAAGTGAGGAGAAGGAGAAGCTGGAATGTGCGTATCTAAGCTCACTCAATATAGCACTTACACTCGGCTTGAAGTCTGTTGCCTTCCCGTTGATCTCAACAGGTTACTACAGTTTTCCTAAGGAGCTTGCACTTCGTATTGCCTCTGATACGATTTTCTCATTTCTCTCCGATCATGATATGAATGTCCTTCTTGTCGTCTATGATGACAAGGCATTCAGAATTTCACATGAGCTCTTCAATGATGTGAAAGAGTACATTGACAGTAATTTTGAACCTGCAATATGTGAGGGACCCCGCGAACTGGAAGATAAGGTAAGGTATCAGAAGTCTGTAAAGCCAGGCAGGAAAATGGAGTTGGCGAGGCGTGAGGCTACACCGTCACTAGATGAGGTATTAAGAGAGGTGAGGGATGAGAGTTTTTCAGAAATGCTCTTCAGAAAGATAGCTGAGAAGAATATGTCTGAGGTGGAATGTTACAGGAAAGCGAATATAGATCGTAAACTCTTTTCAAAGATAAGAAGTAACGGTGACTACAAACCCAGTAAGAGTACAGCTCTTGCCCTTGCTCTTGCGTTGAATCTTGGATGGGATGAGCTTGTGGAAATGGTCAGCAAAGCAGGATATTCCATGTCGAAGTCGAATGTTGGAGATATCATAATAAAGTATTTCGTCGACAGGGGTGAGTACAATGTCATCACTATAAACGAGACCCTGTTTGCATATGACCAAGTAATGCTTGGACAGCGCACCCAGTAGACTGTACGTGTTTATTATCCAGGTGGCGGGAAGGATGATGATTCCTTTCTCCAATGTTCAATCTTATCTGCATTACATATAATTTCCCTGTCATTTATTTTTCTAAAATTCTGAAGTTCCTTGTGTCGCCTCCTGCCGGGTTTTTGTACTTTTGATTGAAGTAATTGCGCTTTCGATTCAGAAAATTGTCGCTTGTGCTGCGACCTTCCTTTTATCTGTTGCAGTTATCATGGAGCTGTAAATGGAGGAAAAGATGAGAGAGAATCTAACTGAGATCGTTTTTATCCTTGACAGGTCAGGGTCTATGCACGGCCTTGAGAAAGACACCGTTGGAGGCTTCAATTCAATGATTGACAATCAGAGGGATAAGGAGGGGGATGCACTTGTTTCAACCGTTCTCTTCGACAATACTTCTGAAGTTATTCATGACCGCGTGGATATAAAGAAAGTGACGGCACTGACGGAAAATGAATACCGAGTCGGTGGATGTACGGCACTTCTTGATGCTGTCGGAGCTGCCATTCACCATATAGGGAATGTCCATAAGTATGCCAGAAGTGAGGATGTACCTGCTAAGACAATATTCATCATCACAACAGACGGGATGGAGAATGCTAGCAGGTATTACTCAAAAGAGAAGGTCAAAGAGATGATTGAGAAGGAAAAGAGCAAATATGGCTGGGAGTTCATATTTCTTGGAGCGAATATGGATGCTGTCGAGTCTGCCGGTTCTATCGGGATAGACAGGGACAGAACCGTGAGATTCCGCTCGGACATTTACGGTACCAGGGCCAATTACCGGGGGATAGAAAAGGCCGTTGACTCAATCAGACAGCAGAGGTGCCTTTCTCCTGACTGGAATAAGGAGATCCGTACCTATTATGAAAGCTTCGAAAAGAAGGATGAAGACTGAGGAGAGGGAGCCGAAAGGGAGTAAAATCTCTTTTGGCTCTTTTATCTGTTCCCTTTTTTGATTATTCTATTGATATTACTGTTCCCGTTTTTCTGAAACAGGGAGGTGCATATTATGGAAGAGATAAAGATTGATCCGGCACAGATGAAACTCCAGATAGAGAGCGAGTATTTCAAAACCCTTGTTGATAAGTCGAAGAAGGGGGCACTTATCGGTGTACCCTGGAACAATAAAGTATATGATTATCTCTTTGAGAGTGGTCTCTCTGAGGAGGAGGTGAATGCCATCATGAACTTCTCCACCTTTGAGATGTACCTCAATCTTGAAGATGAGGAAGAGGTTTTTTGATGCTGGTACTTGGAATAGAAACGAGTTGTGACGAATGTTCAGCTGCCGTTTTACGGGATGGAAGGGAAATATTAAGTAATTTGATTGCAACCCAGATAGAGTTGCATAAGCCCTACCAGGGGGTTGTTCCGGAGCTTGCAAGCAGACTTCATACGGAGTGGATTGAACAGGTTGTCATGAGTGCTATTATGCAAGCCGGAATCAAAAAGGAAGAGCTCGATGCAGTTGCAGTGACGAACAGGCCGGGGCTTCTGGGTTCCCTCCTCGTCGGCGTTAATTTTGCAAAAGGCTTTGCTGAGGGACTGGGAATTCCATATATAGGGATAGATCATATAAGAGCACATCTCTATGCTTCGCAGATAGAACAGCCTCTTGAGTACCCTTATCTGGGGGTGCTTGTCAGTGGTGGACATACTGTGATATGCCGTGTGAACTCATACGATGATGTGGAGGTTTTAGGAACCACAATTGATGATGCAATCGGCGAGGCCTTCGACAAGGTTGCCAAGTTCTATGAGATGGGATATCCGGGAGGTGTTGTTATAGACAGGCTCAGCCAGAAGGGAGACAGCAACGCCTTCCTTTTCCCCGGCCCGACACTCGACAGGGAGGCACATCCCTATGATATGTCATATTCCGGTCTCAAGACTGCTGTAATCAATCAAAAGGATCAGTTCCGTAATGGTGACAGCCCTGACACTCCAGAGAATATCGCTGCATCATTCCAGCGCCAGGCTGTCGGGATTCTCATGAAGAGGGTGAAGCTGGCCCTCAGGGATACAGGACTTAGACGTGTCAGTGCAGGTGGGGGTGTTGCTGCTAACTCCCTCTTGAGAAAGGAACTCAAGGACCTTGAGAAGGGCGGGTACACTGTCACATTTCCATCCCTCAAGCTCTGTACAGACAATGGAGCTATGATTGCCGGTCTCGGATACAGGTATTTAACAGATGGATATCGTGATTCAGATACATTGACTTCATACGCAAGAGTGAAGGCATTTAAAAACAATTAGAGAAAATTTTTAAAAGGTATTGAAACTTTACTGAAATTTCTTTATTGTCTTTCTTGTCGTTTTATTGGGATGTAGTGTAATGGTAACACTGCAGATTCTGGTTCTGCCTTTGGGGGTTCAAATCCCTCCATCCCAGTGGATTCGGTCCCTTCGTCTAACGGTTAGGACGGGAGATTCTCAGTCTCTAAATAGCAGTTCGATTCTGCTAGGGACTATATCGAAGGCAACGTTATCGTTGCCTTTTTTCTTGCTCTGGAGGAAAGACTAGATGATTACAGCTTCCAATGTTTCCTTGTCGTACGGAACACAGATTCTTTTTAAAGAAGTAAACCTTAAATTCACACCCGGCAATTGCTACGGCATCATCGGTGCAAACGGTGCCGGGAAATCAACATTCCTGAAAATACTCTCCGGGGAGATCGAACCCGATACTGGAGAGATTATCGTGACTCCCGGTGAGAGACTTGCAACTCTCAAGCAGGACCACTTCCAGTACAATGATTACCGTGTTATCGACACCGTTATCATGGGATACAAACATCTTTATGATATTATGCAGGAGAGAGATGCCATCTACGCCAAGGAGGATTTCTCCGAGGAGGACGGAATCAGGGCAGCTGAGCTTGAAGGGGAGTTCAGTGAACTTGGCGGATGGGAGGCTGAGGCCAATGCTTCCCAGATGCTGGATGGACTGGGAATACCGGTTTCCATGCATGAGAAGAAAATGTGTGAGATAGAAGATAACCTTAAGGTTAGGGTGCTTCTTGCACAGTCACTCTTCGGTAATCCTGATATCCTTCTTCTGGATGAACCTACAAACCACCTGGACCTGGAGTCAATCCATTGGCTGGAGAATTATCTTGAGGATTTCAACAACACAGTTATCGTTGTTTCCCACGACAGACACTTTCTCAACACTGTCTGTACCCATATCTGCGACATAGACTTCGGTCGTATCCAGTTATATGTCGGTAACTATGACTTCTGGTACATGTCATCTCAGCTTGCTGCAAAACAGATGAAGGATGAGAAGAAGAGAAGGGAGGAGAAGATTGCAGAACTCAAGGAATTCATCCAGCGCTTCTCTTCTAATGTTGCAAAGGCTAAGCAGGCAACAAGCCGTAAGAAGCTTATCGACAAGCTGACAATCGATGATATAAAGCCGTCTTCCCGTCGTTTCCCCTATGTGGCCTTCAAACCTCAGAGGGAGATAGGAAAGAATGTTCTTGAGATAAAGAATCTCACCAAGACAATAGATGGCGAGAAGGTTCTTGATAATCTTTCGCTTGTAATCAATCCCGGGGAAAAGGTTGCGTTTGTTGGGCCGAACCATTATGCGAAGACAGTTCTTTTTGAGATTGTTGCGGGTAACATGGAACCTGATGAGGGATCATACACATGGGGTGTCACCACATCACTTTCATATTTTCCAAAGGATAATTCATCGCTTTTCGGACCTGGTATAACAATGACGGAGTATCTCCAACAGTTCAGCAAGGAGGATGACGACAACTTTGTCCGATCATTCCTGGGGCGTATGCTTTTTACTGGAGACGAGGCTCTCAAGGACTGCGGTGTTCTCTCCGGTGGTGAGAGGGTTAGGGTAGTACTTGCCAAAATGATGCTTGAGGGTGCAAATTGCATGATCTTCGACGAACCGACATCACACCTCGACCTTGAGTCAATTCAGGCACTTAACAACGGCCTTATAGACTTCAAAGGTGTGCTGCTCTTCAATTCTCACGACCATCAGTTTGTGGACAGCCTTGCAAACAGGATAATCGAGTTCACGCCAAAGGGAATCATTGACAAGTTCGAGAGATTTGATGACTACCTTGTTGACGAAGATGTCAAAGAAAAGCGTGACAGAGCCTACGAAGGCAGGAAGGAGGTGGTTGTACTCTGATGACTGTTGTTGTGGATATTGGAAATACGAATATTGTTGTGGCAGCCATTGACGGTGAGAAATGGACAAAGCCTTTCAGGGTTTTTACAGATACAAAAAAGACAGGGGACGAGTATTATGTGATATTCCTCTCCCTTTTCCATGAACTTGGAATTGAGAAGAAGGATGTGGAGAAGGTGATTATAAGCTCTGTTGTTCCGTTTCTCACTAGGTCCATAGAGAAGATTATGGTAAGGCTTTTTTCCATTAATCCCATCATGGTAACACACTCTGTGAAGACCGGGCTTGTAGAATCGTCTATTCCTGCAGAGCTTGGTTCCGACCTTCTTGGAAATCTTGCATATGCACATTACCATAGACCTGATTCAAATGTGATGGTGGTGGACTTCGGGACTGCACTTACATTTTCAACAGTCAACTCTGAAGGAGAGGTTCTTGGAGTTGCGATTGCACCCGGCCTTGTTACGGCTGTCAACTCGCTCTTCGGATCGACAGCACAGCTTCCTCAGGTTGAGCTCAAACTTCCCGATACTGTACTCGGCAGGGATAGTATGACAAGTATAAGGGCAGGAATAATGGAGGGCTTTGCGGGCATGGTTGAGACAATGATCAGAAAGACTGAGGTGGAGACAGGGGCTCCGCTCTATGTTATGGCGACAGGAGGCCTTTCATCCACGATATCGAAAATAATTCCCCGCATCGATGAACTCGATACCCTTATTACACTCAAGGGACTGGGGCTTATCGCATCACTTAATTAAAACTCTTCATTGATGTAACCGTCTGAGAAGACGGTTATTTCTTCACCATTATCATTAAGACATGTTATTGTGAGACTCTCGGACCCTACAGGAAGTGAGAGTGAGACTATTGAGTCAACAGTCCCAGAGAGCGACGCCTCATTCACAGCCTCACCTTTCGGCCCTCCGATGGTGACGGAGACTGTCCGCATCCTGTCATATTCAGGAATATGTGTGACTTCCTCTTCTGAAAGGGGATGCTCTATTTCCGAGAGTGTGATCATGCTTGCCCTTACGGCATTATCATCCTGTCTTGAGTAGAGTGCAAAGAGCTCTTCGCTCTGTCTGTTTCCCCGTACTTCTGTCACCTTTCCTTTTTTGAAGAAGAGCGAGAGATTCCTGACGACCTTGCCCCATATTACAACAGGCTTTGAA
The DNA here is from genome assembly GCA_963638045.1 of Faecalibacterium sp. CAG:74. Classification (GTDB taxonomy): domain Bacteria; phylum Spirochaetota; class Spirochaetia; order Sphaerochaetales; family Sphaerochaetaceae; genus Ornithospirochaeta. The sequence continues at coordinate 11,855 of CAVHPV010000053.1, forward strand.
ATATTCAGCCATCCTGAAAAGGAGGATGGGTCAAGAAGACGGAAAATATCGGATGAGAAGATATAAGGAGAGAAGAATCTACCGGAGGCTGTCTTGCTGAAAGATGATGTAAATACAGAGGAAGGAAGAAAAGAGAACGTAAGATCTGTTCCCTCATCATTTGTGATTCTCCCTTCAGTAAGTTTCATACTGTTAAGAACCTTTGTTTTATATAACAGGTTCTCATGTCGTCTTATGCTTTCTTCTAGAAAATCCGGATTATCGAGTCCCATAATGGCTCTAAGAAGCTCCAAGGATGTCTTTTCCTCATCGTTCTCTCTTATCTTCTCATCCCACTCAGGAGAAGGAAGAAGACATGTTACGAAGGGAAGGGAAGGCATGGGATTACCAAGAGGATCAGAAAGCAGGGAGAACTTCTGTAGTTCTCTTGCCTCATAAATTTTTGCTACGTCAGCCTCATCTTTCTCTCTGTAGTATGAAAGATACAGAAAGAGGGTGGGTTTTTTCTCGAGCGGGAAGGTTGAGAGGATGTCGAATTCATCTGTGACCCTCCCATTCTTTAACAACTGGATGTAGCTCCCGTTACCGGTTACAGCCTTTGCCTTTTCTGCAATGAGACGTGCAAAGGAGTAGTTCTCTTCCTCAGTATTGATTGAGAGTACGTCATCCTCTTTTATCCCGAGTGCCCCGAAGAGTATCAAATCTGCGTATTTCTGGTAAAAGGAATCATTCATTATTATTTTCTCTGCATTCTTTCTTTTCTTGTTCCGTGCGTCTTCACATAATCTACAGTCTTCTGGAACTCGTTAAGGAACTCTCCTAAATCCTCCTGGTAGACTATGACTGACTGTCTGAGGAATTTGCCTTCAACATCCGTCGGCCTTGACTCTACCACATTAAGATATAGATCACCATAGACATTTTCTTTGACATTGAAAAAATAAGTTCTGTCGTTTTTGACAAGTTTCGTTGAAAAGACTTCTCCGCGCTCTCCCATAATCGGGCCCTCCGTTGAATTTTGATAGTGAAATGATAATACTTGTCATCCTTATCTTCAAGATCTTGCAACCTGTTGGAAAATATGAGCATATAAGAAAAATCTTAAAAAATATTTAATGTATCAGTAAAAATAATCAGAATTTCCTTTGTTTTTCAAAAGAATAGTTGCATTGTCTTGAATCTTATGAGAAATTATTAATACATAATTTAAAACGAGGTGAAAAATGAAATACGGACGTACATTCAATTTCTCTGCCGGTCCTGCAATGATGCCGGAGCCGGTTCTTGAGGAAATTAGGGATGAAATGATGAATTACCGCGGTAGTGGTATGTGTGTTATGGAGATGAGCCACCGCTCAAAGGTTTTCCAGGAAATTCTCGACAATGCAGAGAAAGACCTCAGGGACCTCATGGGGATTCCTGACAATTATAAGGTTCTCTTTATTCAGGGTGGAGCTACACTCCAGTTCTCCATGATTCCGATGAATCTCATGAAGAACGGCAAGGCTGTCTATATCGAGACAGGTGCCTGGTCAAAGAAGGCTATTGCTGAGGCAAAGAAATGTGGAGAAGTCATCGTTGCTGCATCTAGCAAAGATAAGAATTATACTTACATCCCTGACTGCTCCGATCTCGATATCCCAGAAGACACAGATTATGTTTATATCTGTGAGAACGAGACAATTCATGGTGTGACATGGAACAAGCTCCCGAATACAAAGGGCCATATTCTGGTTTCTGACCAGTCTTCAATGTTCCTTTCCCGTCCATGCAATGTTTCTGACTATGGTCTTATCTATGCCGGTGTGCAGAAGAACGTCGGACCTGCAGGTATGGTTGTTGTCATCATCAGAGAAGACCTCATCAGGGATGACCTTACAAATCTTCCTATCTATCTTCAGTATAAGACACACGCTGACAACGACAGTATGTACAATACTCCTAACTGCTGGGCTATGTATTGCTGTGGAAAGGTATTTAAGTACCTTAAGGATCTCGGTGGTCTTGAAGTTATGAACCAGATGAACATTGATAAGGCAAAGATAATGTATGACTTCCTCGACTCCTCCAAGATGTTCAAGGGAACAGTTGAGAAGGAATATAGATCCCTCATGAATGTTCCGTTTGTCACAGAGTCTGCTGAGCTGGATGCTGAAGTTGTTGCAGCAACAAAAAAGGCAGGTTATGACAACCTTAAGGGACATAAGTCTGTTGGTGGTCTTAGGGCAAGTATCTATAACGCAATGCCTAAGGAAGGCGTTGTCGCACTTGTCGACTTCTTGAAGAAGTTTGAGACTGAGTATAATAAATAAATTTGGTAAGAAATGAATTTATGCTTACCAGAGAGATGGCGATCGCTGTCTCTCTTTTTTTTAGTGAAGAAATAATAAAAAACTTCTTTGAACAGACAAAAAGGCAAGTAAAATTCAAAAAAAAAGCTCCTCAAAAGGAGCTAAGCGACCGACGAGAATCGAACCCGCATCTTCAGCTTGGAAGGCTGAGGTAATAGCCATTATACCACAGTCGCATGACAGTGAAGATGTTAAACAAAAGGGGAAATAAAAGTCAACTAGGAACCGAAAATTTATTTGATAGTTCTGTGCCATTCATCAAGCAGCCTTAGTAATGATCTCTGGCTTCAGATTTCGTATGCTGTTGTGTAAGGGAACAAATCTATGAAAGCAATGGCTCGTTGTCTTATGTGATGACGGAACAACAGGACGGAAACTCTTCATTATGTTCGTTAGACAATTATCAGCTCCGCCTCAGACTCTTGACATTGACTGTGCCAGTTGTTCAATTGTGGACAAGGGAAGATCCACTACTTTAGCAATATTGCTTAGCGAGCTATCGCCAAGTGCAATCATCCTCTTTGCTGTTTCCTTGTCTCTTTCCTTCATCACATCTTTTATCGTG
>CAVHPV010000054.1:0-14686 GCA_963638045.1 Faecalibacterium sp. CAG:74
AACGAAATACAATGCAAAAGGACTATTTCCCTTTCCCTAGGGCTGAACTGTTACGGATTCATGACAGGGATGAAAACAGTAACAGCCCCGCAAATTGTATAATTCCCTCTCTTCTGTTATTATACGGACATGCTTTATATATGCCTCGCAGAACCGGAAATACCTCAAAACACAGGTAACATAGCACGTACAGCTGTTGCTACCGGCTCCACGCTGGTGCTTATCCACCCTCTCGGATTCTCTCTCAGCGAGAAGGCCGTAAGGAGAAGCGGACTCGACTATTGGAAGGATGTTTCCCTCATCGAGGAGGATTCATTTGATGAGTTTCTTGTAAAACATGCCTCAGACAATCTTTTTTTCTTCTCCTCCCATGCCGAGAGACTATTCAATACAGTCACCTACCCGTCCGGAGAGGATATTTACTTGATATTCGGGAAGGAATCAGTGGGACTCGGGGAGAAGATTTTGAGAGAATACAGGGATAGAACAGTCCGTATTCCCATGGTGAAGGGAGAAAGATGCCTCAATCTCTCCAACAGTGCCGCTGTGGCAGTATATGAGGTATTGAGGCAGACAGGATATAAAGGAGTATGCTGATGAAATTTAAAGTCGGTATTATCGGGACAGGCAACATGGGAGGAGCCATTGCAAAGGCTCTCGATGCAAACGGAAGCTATTCCGTCTTTGTTTACAACAGGACATTTGAAAAAGCGGAAAAACTCACAGAGGGGACTAACATACAGGCAGTCAGAAATATGGATGAGCTTACAAACTCTGACGTAATTATCCTTGCAGTTAAACCACAGGTGCTCCCTGCTGTCTATGACGGAGCGGGAAGACTTAGTGCGGGAATGTACATTTCTCTTGCTGCCGGTGTTACACTCGCCACACTCAGGGAAAAATTGAAAACTGATGATGTTGCCCGCTACATGCCGAATATTGCAGCTGCAGTGAGAACATCTGTCACAGCATTCACCTTCCCGGAGGAGATGGACAGTGAAAAGAAGAAACTGGCAGAGACCATTGCCTCATCTTTCGGTTCTGCATTCCATCTTGACGAGAGTCTCTTCAATGCATTTATCGGGATATCAGGATCGGGGATAGCATATGTCTATGAGTTTATCCATGCTCTCAGCCAGGCAGGAGTAAGGGATGGAATAAACTACAATACAGCCCAGGATATCGTATTGGGCACACTAGAGAGTGCAATTACACTCCAAAAAGCCACACATAAGGGTGCAATAGAACTTGAGAATATGGTATGCTCTCCTAAAGGTACAACCATTGAAGGGATAAAGAAACTCAAGGAACTTAACTTCGAGAATGCTCTGTTTGAGGCAGTGAGGGCTTCTTCATCCAAAGCAGAAAGCCTTGAAGCCAAAGACCAGAGTGGGAGGAAGATATGATAGATATCAAGGAATTGAAATCAAGAAGAGATGAAATCAAAAAGAACATTGCCGACAGGTACATGAATGTCGACCTTGATGCAATTATCAAAGACCAGGATGACAGACTGGCTTTGCTTCTGGAAGTCGAGAACCTGCGTAGCAGACGTAATGAAACGGCACAGAAGATGAAGGGAAAGCTGGATCCCGATACAAGAAATAAATACATTGCGGAGGGAAAGGCCATCAAGGATGAGCTTGCACTCAAGGAAGCAGAGCTCTCGGAACTTGACTCCAAGTTCATGGCAGAGGCAAGAACGATTCCAAACTATGTGCATCCCGATGCTCCAATCGGGAAAGAGGACAAAGACAGCCTTGCTGTTAAGTTTGTAGGAGAGCCCCCAAAGTTCACATTCAAGGCAAAGGATCACGTCCAGCTTGGTGAGGAACTCGATATCCTGGACTTCGACAGGGGTGCCAAGGTTGCGGGACAGAAATTCTACTACATCAAGAACAAGGCAGTCATTCTCCAGATGGCTCTTGAACGCTATGCAATGGACATCGTCGTAAAACACGGCTTCACACCATTCATCACACCGGATGTCGCCAAGGAAGAGATCCTCAACGGCATCGGATTCAATCCCAGGGGAGCTGAGTCAAACATCTACACAATCGAAGGCACAGACACATGCCTTGTCGGAACAGCAGAAATCACACTCGGCGGCTACTACAAGGATGCCATCCTCGAGAAGAAGGACCTTCCTATCAGGATGACAGGTCTCAGCCATTGCTTCAGGCGTGAGGCAGGTGGTGCAGGACAGTATTCAAAGGGACTCTACAGGGTACACCAGTTCTCCAAACTCGAAATGTTCATCTATTGTCTTCCTGAGGAATCTGATTCCTTCCATCAGGAGATTCTCTCCATCGAGGAGGAAATCTTCTCCGGTCTTGGACTTGCATACCGTATTGTTGACACAGCTACCGGTGACCTCGGGGCTCCCGCTTACCGCAAATTCGATATCGAGGCATGGATGCCGGGAAGAGGAGATGAAGGTGAATATGGAGAAGTTACAAGTACAAGTAACTGTACGGACTACCAGGCACGTTCCCTCAACATCCGTTATCGCGATGATGATGGAAAGCTTAAATTCGTCCACATGCTGAACGGAACTGCAGTCGCACTCTCGAGAGCCATGGTTGCAATCATCGAGAACTACCAGAACGAGGACGGTTCAATTACCATTCCTCCTGCTCTCGTCAAGTATACAGGTTTCGACAGGATAACAAAATAAGCTATGACCAGTGCACTCAATACAGATTTTTATGAGCTGACAATGATGCAGGGGTTCTTCCTTGAAAAGAAGAATCCCCGTGTCGTCTTCGACATGTTCTACAGAACCAATCCCTACCGCGGAGGCTACACAGTATTCACAGGGCTCGAGCACCTTATCGACGAGCTCGAATCCTTCCATTTCTCGGATGAGGACATAGAATACTTGAGAAGTCTGGGAAAATTCGACCAGTCTTTTATTGATTATCTTGCGTCTTACTCCTTCTCTGGGGATGTATATGCCCTGGAGGAAGGAACGGTTGCCTTCCCGGGAGAGCCTCTCATCAGGGTAGAGACTACAATGATTGATGCACAGCTCATAGAGTCATTCCTTCTCAACACAATCAACTTCCAGACCTTGATTGCAACAAAGGCTGCGAGGATGAAAGTCGCCACCAAAGGCCACGGTTCCATAATGGAATTCGGGCTGAGGCGTGCACAGGGTGTTGACGGGGCACTCAGTGCAGCCAGAGCATGCTTCATCGGGGGCTCAGATGTAACAAGCAACACGTATGCCGGAAAGGTGTACGGAATCCCGGTGGCAGGCACGATGGCCCACTCATGGGTTATGCTCTTTGACAGCGAATATGAGGCCTTCAGGCGTTTTGCCGATATCTATCCGAATAACTGTATCCTTCTCATAGACACATACGATACTCTCGGATCCGGAATTGAAGCAGCAATAAAGGTCGGTCTCGAGCAGAAAGAAAAGGGACTCAAAATAGGTGTCAGAATCGACAGCGGAGACCTCTCCTATCTTACAAAGGCTGTGAGAGAGAAGCTTGATGCGGCAGGTCTCAATGATGCCACTATATGTATTTCCAATGACGTAACAGAGGAAATCATACTCAACCTCGTCAACGATGGAGCCCCGATTGACAGCTGGGGGATTGGAACTCACCTGGTGACAGGTGGGACCCAAGCTGCCCTTGGAGGAGTCTATAAGCTTGCTGCCAAGGAAGAGAATGGAGTCTTCGTCCCCACCCTCAAGATTTCATCATCCTATGAAAAGACAACAAACCCCGGCATAAAGCAGGTTTACCGTTTCTATGATAAAAATGGCCAGGCACTTGCAGATCTCATTGCCCTGACTGATGAAAAGATAGAGAGCGGAGTCAACCACATCTTCTTCCACCCCTTCTCAACAGGAGACATGTTCATCATGAGAAAGAACAACTATGCAGAGATCAAGCCCCTTCTTGTAAAGCAGATGGAGAACGGTAAGAGAGTGAAGCCGGCCCCAACGCTGAGGGAACTCCAGGACAGGGTCAAAGATAGTCTTTCCCATTTCGACAAGAGCTACAAGCGTCAGATCAACCCCCATATCTACAAAGTATCACTCACAAGCAAGCTCAAGGATCTCAAGGCGGATCTTGTGCTAGAGGCAAAGATGCAAGAGTAAGCAAAAGGCTCAGAAGAAACAGTCTTCCGGGCCTTTATTCATCTTGAGTTTTCTCTTTTCTTTCCCGATCCGTCACAATCCACTCATCAAGAGTAAGAGGGACATAATCGGAATACATGCAAAAGCAATTAATCATCTGGCATGGTATTTTACTCTCAGCATGTCTATGAGCCATAATACATTCTGATTCCCTTGTCTCCCTTATGAACCTATCGATGAGAACCTGGTCAAACGTATTATGCACATGGCCATGGAGCATATAATAATTTGGGTTACCTACGTCATTGAGCCGGTACTGGCCCTTGTAGCAAAAGACAGGATAGTGCATCATAATAACCTTACGTTTGTTATCCTTAAGCTCTGCATAATCCTTAATCCATCCGAAACGGGAGGTGTCGAAGGCACTGTCCTTGAGAAACCGTTCGTCATGATTACCACGGATGAGATAAAGCTTACCTTTCAATCTGGAAAGTATCTCATTGGTTTCTCTGCCATCACCGTATGATAAATCGCCGAGAACGATAACCTCATCATTTTTCCTCACCTTGCCGTTCCATTTTTCAATCATTGTCTCATTCATCTCTTCAACAGAGCTAAACGGGCGTTTATCCATAGTTGTAAGGAGATTCTTATGGTAAAAATGACAGTCCGAAATGTAATATCGCATGGCTTCTCCCGCGAGTTTATTCTCTTTATAAGCTTTAATGCCTTGATGATAGTGTCAATTTTCCTTGATTCTCACCTTCATTGCGGTTCATCCCACTTCTCCACAAGCGTGAAGAAGTCTGTCTTCTGGAGATTGACCTGCTTCTTCTTTATCTCGTTGACAAGACAGTCCTTATCAACATAGGGCTTCCATTTTGCAACAAGGTTCTTACCCGCAATCCTCTTTATGGATAGTGCCTTTGTGTAGAAGCGGCTCATCCCCAGGCACTCAGACCTGTCCTCTATGACAGATACCCTGTTCGGAAACTGGATGGCCAGTGCAGATGTCAATTTGATACTGTAGCCGAAAAGCCAGGAGCGGGTCCCGAGGTCTATACTCTGGTAATATTCACTCATAATCTCCGTATCATAGCCTCTGAGTCGCTGGAAGAGAGCCCTGTCATAAAGCCCGCTCTGGAGCACAGGATAGAGCGTCTTCTCCTCATCTGGATTATCGAGGTCTGGAAGGAAGGCCTGGGGATCTACGTCCCTGCCACGAAGGAACGGAGCCCGAAGGGTCGGCATCACTTCAGCATCTCCACTCAGCATCACCGGACATATTACGACAGGATGATCCTTATCGGCCATGATGGAGAGAAGTCTGTTTCCGTCAAATGCTATCAGCTCCATGTCACTGCGGACAATAAGAAAAAAATCCGTGAAGCATTCATTGGCCATGGCATTGATGTACTCACCTGTGGAGGTATCATTGGAGAACACGATGAATGTAACTTCAGGATACTTCGACTGTATATCATATTGCTCCATCTTGTACTCGGTTGTCAGTACATGTAGCGAGAGATTCATGTTGCCGAGGTACCATCCGAGGGATTTCTCAAGTTCCTCCTTCGTGCCGAAATCGAGAATACCCACAGCAAACTGTTTCTGCTTGTATAACGATGAGATGCGGAAACCCAAATCCTGCTTTCTGAAGACCATTCTGTAGCTGCTCATACCTCTGCTGTATCCTCCGGACGGAAAACCACTTTGTGGCTCTCTCCTATCATAGCATTAATATCACGGGAGGGGTGACCTTTTATCAATAGAATCTCCGATGAGTTGAATCCCGAAATTGCCTTCATGAATGTATTACCGTCCCCTGTCCGGACATCTACGACATCGCCTTCCCTGAATACGCCCTTAACATCAACTATTCCGGATGGAAGAAGAGACTTGTGTCCGCAAAGGGCCTTCGCAGCTCCCTCATCAACAATGATGGCACCTTCGGATGGGGTATTGATTATCCACCTCTCCCTTTGTGATATCCTCTCGGAAGGGAGAATATAGGTTCCCGTCTCCTCTCCTCTCATTATTTTAAGAAGAACATCCTTCTCATAGCCTGAGGCAATGACTGTACCGCATCCACCTTTCTGGGCGATGACAGCAGCCATCAGCTTTGTCTTCATGCCTCCTGTGGAGAATGTGGAGCCTTTGCCGTTTGCCCAGGACATGACGGAGGAGTCAATCTCTTTGAGCTCAGAAATCATTTTGGCTTCCGGATTGGTTTTTGGATTGTCCGTATAGAGCCCGTCTATATCGGTAAGGAGGATAAGGAGCTCAGCATCTATCTTTGATGCAACAAGCGCACTCATCCTGTCATTGTCTCCGAAGACATTCCCTATTTCAGCAGTCGAGACAGCATCATTTTCATTGAAAACCGGTATGACACCCAGATCAAGAAGGGTCATGACCGCAGTCCTTAGGTTATTGTAACTCTTGCGGTTATTCAATACAGAGCGGGTGATGAGAATCTGCGAGCAGAGAAGAGAATGGCGCTTGAACTCCTTCTGGTAGGCATCCATCAAAACAGGCTGCCCGATAGCGGCACATGCCTGACGCAGGGCTATATACTTCACTGCACTATCATGATGAAGAGCCTTTGCTCCGAGTCCCACGGCCCCCGAAGAAACAAGGAGGACCTGAACACCCTGTTGTCTCAAAAGAGCTATCTGGTCGACAAGTTCCCTGATTCTGGCTTTGTCTATTCCGCTCTTGTCGGAAAGAAGGTTCGTACCGACCTTCACCACTATGCGTTTTACAGCTGAAAAATCCCTCATATCTCCAATTCCTTGAAATGGAAGCTCCTTGTGCTGTCTTTTCCCGAGTATTCCCCGACAGTCTCACCATGTCCCCTGAGTACCCACTTACTCGTCATGAGACCATCTAATCCCACCGGTCCGCGGGCGTGGATACGGGATGTGGAAATCCCGACCTCGGAACCCAGACCGAATCTGTAGCCGTCGGCAAAACGTGTCGAACAGTTCACAAAGACATCTGCTGAGTCGACATTTCTGACAAACATGTCTGCAGCATCATTGTTTTGTGTAAGAATAGCATCGGTGTGTCCAGAAGAATGCTTTCTTATATGTTCTATTGCTTCATTTGTGGAAGTAACGGCCTTAATTGCGCATTCCAGAGCAAGATATTCCCTGTCCCAGTCCTTCTCCTCGGCAGGAAGCCCGTTTTTGAAGTAAGGAAGTGTCATGCTGTCGGCATGAACAAGAACGCCCTTCTTCTCAAAAGCTTCAGCTAGAGACGGAAGAAGCGCCGGAATTATATCCCTCTCAACAAGAATTGTCTCCGTTGCATTGCATGCTGCCGGGTATTGGGTCTTTGCATCCACCAGAATATTGACTGCCTTTTTTATATCGGCTGTCTTCTCGACATATGTTATGCATAGTCCTTCAGCGTGTCCCAGCACCGGTATATGTGTATTATCCATTACAAAGCGGACAAAGCTGTTTGAACCGCGGGGGATAATCATATCAACCCACTCATCAGCCTTGAGGAGCTCCATGACATCCTCACGTGTCTCCAGAGCCTCAATCCAAGCTGAAGTAAATGAATACCCTGCAGTAGCTTCCTTTATGATATCAACAAGGACACGGTTTGTGTTATAAGCTTCCCGTCCGCCCTTGAGGATGAGCCCGTTGCCACTCTTGAGTGCAAGGGATGCTATCTGTATTAGAGCATCAGGACGTGCCTCGAAAACCATGCCTATTACCCCGAGTGGAACTGTTACCTTCTCAAGGATGAAGCCGGAGTCTATCTCCCGCCTTTCTCTTGGGCGGAAAACCGGGTCAGGAAGAAGTTCAACTTCCTTCAGCCCCTTGATGGACTGAGCCATCTTCTCTTCAGTATATTTCAGCCTGGCGACAAGGGCACTGCCCTCAGCGTTCTCCTCTGCCAATCTAACATCCTCATTGTTGGCAGCAGTAATTCTATCTTTGTTTTTCTCCAATGCCGATGCAATTGAACAGAGGGCACCATTTCTCTCCTCGAGAGAAGAACGGGAGAGAACAATTGAAGCTTCCTTGACTCTTTTAAATAGATTCCTATCCATAGAAACAGTCTATTTGATTGACCGGATTACTTCAATTGTAAGTTGACAAAAAGGAATCGATTGCAACGACAACAGAGTTACCTATTGCACGGGATTTGTCACTTATTGTCGTATGGTCGACTTCTTCTCCCCTTGGGTCGATATCTGCAGCCTTGAAATGTTCAGGAACAACAAGACCGGAGTGCAATAGACCACGTATCTTACCGTCTATCGAGGCATAAAGAGGCTCATCATCAACATACCCGATGATATCACCCTTCTTCACGATATCACCGATTTTTGCATTTTCTCGGAAGACTCCTGCACAGGGAGTGTGCATTACTCTCTCCTTTCCATGTCCCGCAATTATTCCCGGAACTCCGGTATTCTCAAGGGCATGCCCCGAATAAAGAGCACGGGCAAGGTTGTGCCCTCTCATTGTCTCTATCACACAGTCGCAATCCCTGCCACACTCAAATCCGGGTCCGAGAGCCACAACGAACGGGGCCATATCTGATGAGGTACCGAGATTCCTCTTTGCCAGTATTGCGTCCACAACAACTGTGGGCCTGAGCTCCCTTATGATATCCCCGGCCTTGTCCACAATAAGGGCAACATCTCCATTCTTTATAGCTTCAAGGCACTCTGAACCTGAAGAGCAAAGAACGCTCCTGACACCTTCTATTGTCATTGCTCCCGTGTAGATTCCCTCTGCAAAGGAGACGGTTCTCCTGATTACTGTCGGCTTATCAGTCTCGGTTGCAACCACACTGTATCCGGCCCGGTGAAGGGCAACTATACTCCCCGTGGCAAGATCTCCGGCACCCCTAACAACAACGAGCTTCTTTTTCTCATCCGAGTGGGGCATACAGCTTTTCCTGTTGAAAGAGGCAAGAATCTCACTTGCCGTGGAAAGTGCGATCTCTTCGGGAGTTTCCTCCCCTATGTCGATACCCATCGGGAGATGATAGCGGCTGTCAGACGGCGCCTTCCTTTTTCTTGATGAGAGAAGTCCGATATAGAAGGCCGGAGAAGCATCGAATATATCCCTTATGTTTTCCAGTTCCTCCGGAATAGTATTAACTATTGCCGTAGAAGCAGTAACCGGAACATTCTGAACACCTTCTTTGATAGTTTCACAAAGGATTCTCTCACCATAAGGATAGCTCTCTTCATTGAGTAGGAAATCCCTTGTGTCCACAACTGTCACATGCCATCCCAGATAGTGGAAGATATCATAGACGGCCTTACCGACATGTCCTGCTCCTACAATCAATATTCTTCTGTCACTGACTGGTATATCTATCATGATTTCTATCTCTCCGAATTTCCTTACCTTAAGTATTTCACGTCTTCCCCTGCCTTCTTTCAAGGCAGCTAAAGCAAGCCTGACAGCCTCGGCCTCATGTGCTCCACCACCAATAGTTCCGACAGCTCTGCCATCAGGAAAAACCGCCATCCGCCCGCTATGACGGCTCACAGTACCATTTGACCCGATAATCGTCACAAGGGCAAATGCCTCATTGTATTTCTCTTTGTCACCTAGAATGCTGAAGAGCACTATATACTACCCCTTTTCTCTCACTGACCAAGTATCCGTTTACCCCCACAGGAAGAATCAATGACTTTATTACTTCCATCTGTTTATCCGAGAGGATATCTCCCCCGTTGAATAGGATTATATTCACAGTATCCTCCCTCATTCCCTTGCACGGTCCCTCCGAAGAGGAAAGATACTCTTCAAGGTAGGATTTATCTACATTATCCTTCCTCTCTTCGCCGAAGACAGCTTCCATTGTATTCATCCCAATGCCCCACCCCCCGACAATGGACACAACGGCAGTTGTCTCAGAAGGGATGACAGGATCACGTGACGTATGTACTTTCAGCGGCATTCCCATCGAGCCGTCAGCTTCACAGATGACCACATCATATTTCCTCCCGGCTTTGAAAATCAGACTCTCTCCCGGAGTATAAAGTTTCCCGGTGTCCTCACTTCTGAACGCAAAGAGCGTACTCTCTCCCCGTCTCACTTCAGCCCTATCTAACTCATCAAAGGATGAAAAGAAATGGTCAAAGCGGTAATCTGTCCTCTCGGGAGGAGCTAGCTTTGTTGTAGTCGTCATGAGAACACTCTTTCCCTGCTCTTTCAGGTAACAGGAAAAGCTGATAAGGAATGTAGTCTTACCGCCCCCTCCCGTCAGTGAAATGAAGGGATGCCTTCCTCTAATCAATTTCTCTTCAATAAACGGCCACAATTGCATAGGGCTATCTTACCACACAGAGATAAACATTATAAGAGGAAAAAGATAATGGGACTGTGGCGTAATTATTATCATGCCCTGCATTGCATAGAGAACTGCATTTGTAGAGTAAAGAATTTGTGAGTTCAATAAAACAATTTAATTAAGATAGTTCGGGAGTTTCATGAGATTGTGGCCATTTCATTGCCCCCCGTGCCGTCGGGTGCAAAGTGGATTCTTCCTTTCTTTTTACCCGCTCCACCATCCCCATTAAGTGCACCCTCCAGTATGGGGAACCAGAGGGTGCGGGGAAATAATTCCATGTGCACGGTCTATGGGGAGGCAGGTAACACCTCTCCTGTTCCTATCTTCCGATAGATGCTTTCTACCTCTCCGGTAGGAGAGGCAGTAAACTTAATTTTCAAGTATTAGATACGTTGTTATCATCTACCTGACATGTATTAGCACCATACCATGGAGCACCGCCAAGGCTTCCACTATCAATACTGGTATCTATTGTCAAACAATTCTTTATATTCGCTGCAGTAACTGCCACTCCGTCAGTTGTTTTACAATTTGTGAACGTAAAGGTTACTTTTTTTTCACTCATTGCGTTCTTGGCTACATACACTCCAAACTTTTCAGAAAAACTGCAGTTCTTAAAAGTTGTACTTGTATAGGCGTTGATCAAACCATATTTATCCTTTGTGAAAACACAGTCTTCAAAAGTTGGTACTACTCCAGCATAACTATTCCATCCAGAGAATTTACATCCTTTAATAGTTATTTCAACAGAATCAGTATTTCCATTCTGAAAGTTTATATTATAGGCTCCACTGTTTTTGAACGTACAATTCTCAATAACTGTTCCACCCCCAACAACAGCCCAAGATTGAAGCTGTCTGAATCCACCATCAAATTCACATCCAGATACTGTGTGTTTCTCTTTTGCAGCTATTACCAATGCTGTATAATATGTTTCATTGTTTAGAAATTTGCAGTCTTTAACTATACAGTCATAACCATTAACCTTTACTACGGGTCTTTGGTTATTATCCGACTCAACAGTTGATTTAAAGGTCAAATTGTTTAATTCAACGCCATCCGCAGTCACTTCAAACGCACCATTATCTCCAGTCAAAGAACCATAAGTAAAGGTCGCTCCACTTTCTCCTACTATCTTTACCTTTTTATCAACAGTTATTCTATTACTGCTGTTATCAATCTGCTCTCCGGTCAGAACAGTAATTGTATCACCCGCGTCTGCGCCATTTATAGCAGCCTGGAGTGTGCTGTATGTTGTGTTTCCAATTTTTGCAGTTGGATAATCAGCACCATTCCTGTCGCTGTTTACAGTCCAGCCATTATCATTGCCACTCACTTTAACCTTTCTTGCATCTGTTCCATCGTATTGATAGACATACAGTTGATATCCACCACTTGTCGGAACAGTAAGAGTATTTGTTTCCTTGAATGTTACTGTTGTCGGATAAGCATATGCGGCATTTTGCATGTTCCCGATAACGATTGCAGCATTAGGAATGCTGTTTCCTGACTCCCATGCCTTCGACTCATAGCTCTTATTTGTTTCACTGTTGGTCGTGTACTCAAACTTTGATCCGGTCACAGTATATGTACCGCCACGGAAGATAGCAGCCTGTCTTTCTCCCTTTATTGTTGAGTTGGTAATCGTATAAGTACCAGGAACGTTCAAGAGAAGAGCCGTGCTACCACAATTATCATTCTCTACGCTGGATGCTTCGAGAGTACTGCCGATGATATTGATAGTCAGATCTTTTGAATAATTACATTCGCTTACACTAGCATTAGTAGCAATTACGTAATTACCGTCTCCGCCTTCTCTAACATAGAGTTTAGAGTTCTTAACACTGATTGACGCCTTCTGTGAGTAAGCTGTTATCTGGATACCTCTCTTACATACGACATCTATCATCACTCCATCAAGTACAAGTCCGGTATAAGAATTGAGAGCAAAGAAGTTGTTTCCGTCAAAATCGGCACTTCCTGTGACTGTACCGTTCTTTATGGTGATAGTATACTTCTTACTCTCTTCATCAGCTGCAGGGAGAGTAATGGCATCTCCGGATGCAACCTTGATATCGAGAGTCTTTTCATTAAGGTCGATTGTAAGATTTTCTTTCTTTGTAAATGTTATGCCTTCAGTCAACTCAACATTTTTCTGTAATTCGATGGTAGAGCCGGTTCCTGCTCCAGCAATCGCTTCTTCCAAAGTCAGGTATTCTTTTTCCCCAACTTTTGCTTCGGCTCCAATATCAGCAATAGCTGATTTATCATCAACATAGTAAACACCGTCAACCCCAGCAGAATCACCGGTCTTATAACCTACAATCTTACCAGCGTCTATGCTGACACCACTCTTGACTGTTACTTTCACGCTCTTTGTTTTTTCAACTTCGCAACCCTGTGGATTCACGATAGCAAGCTGCTTTTCTGCTGTAAATGTGCCACCGCTGATAACAACATCTATGGCCTTCTTTGAAGTATGCTGCGAAACTGCAATTGCAGCACCTGCAGTTGTACTTCCATTACCATTTGGATTCGGGCTACTGTATGTTGCATTAGAAGTCAAGGTTCCACCACTTATGTTAGCCTCACCTGCTCTGATTTCTACAGCAGATCCATTCTTACTTGTGATAGTTCCACCATAAATATTGAGAACTCCGATATTAGGCTGATAGATAGCAACAGGGTCGTTGTTCTCGGTCTTATCGGTCCATCCTTTAGTGCTGCTATCTTGAGTAAGAACTGCCCCATCATAGACGTTCATGGTCACTTTACAATCGGACCAATTCGTGTGGCCCTGTCCTGCAATACATGGATTAGCACTCTCTATTGTTCCATACACATCTACAGTTATATTGTTGGATGCGCCGAAAGCTGTTATTCCATAGCTACTTGGTGCCTTAATAGCGACACCCTTCTTCAAAACTAATCCCGCATCACCATTTGAAGCATCAAGTCTAATTACTGAACTTCCAATGTCATTCGTTATATCAGCAGAAATTATACCCTTTCCTTCAGTTGTTTTACTGTTGCTTATGGTAAGAGTCCCGCTATGAACCAAGAACACTCTCTTCTTACCTGCAGATGTTATGTTATTGCCATTCAGATCAAGAGTCAAAGTTTTACTTATTTCAATTGTTTCACTTAAGTCATCGATGCTCTTTAGCAATTTGATAGTAGATCCATTTACAGTATCGGTTCCATTGACTGCATCCTTAAGAGTAGAAAAGAGAGTACCATTACTGTTGACTGCAACCATATTTGTGGAAACAATAGCGTATTTACTGAAGTGGTAGACAGTAAAAACAAGTTTTCCAGTCTTGTTGTCATATTCATCAACTCTAGCTTTGTTGTTGTCATTCTCAGCTACTGTTTTTCCAACATAAACAACTTGCAGACCAGACTTGTCTCCCAATCCTTTTGAAATATAAGTAGTAACGGTAGTCCCCTCATTTTTACCTGTTCCTGCTTCGGCCTTCGTACCTGTCAGGTTACTGGTGTCAGCACCGGAAAGAGTAAACTCAAATCCAGCAACAACAGCTGGTTCCACACTTCTTGTTGTTGTTCCATCTCCTTGCGTGGGTTCTGTCACTGTCACCTTTTCTACTTCGTAGTTTTTATCAGAACTTACTTCCGATACCGGTATAGCTGTGACTGTCAAAGATATATCCGTTGCATTCTCCTTCATCTTCAAAGCACCTTCAGGGAATGACACTGTTGTTTTAGAAGTTTCAGTTGTAGTTGAGGAAGAACCGGAGTCTTCAATTTCAGATGTACTTGTTGCAGCAACATTTGCAGTTATAGATACAGGAGTTGTATTCTCAACTATCTCACTGTTATCAACTTCTTCTGTTGTTGTTTTTCCATTACTGTCGACAACAGTAATTGTGGTTTTAGTTGTATCTGTTTTGCTACTATCTATCTTAGAAACGGCTGTCACCTCTTTTTTAACAGTCTCTACTGCTGCAAGAGATTCTTTATAATTACAATTCTCACACGACTGCACTTTCTTCCCTGTGTCTGTGTATGTTGTAATTACAATTTTATGTGCCTCTTCTGCTCCATAGTATCCACAGACACTACATTCTTGGCGGTGATTGACTGCACCGGTGCTGACATAGGTCAAGGTATGGGATGAGTAGTTCACTCTGCTATTACAGGTTGAACATGTCTGCCAATGACCGGTCTCATCATGGGAGTATCCTGAAGAGAGTTTATGAACATGTCCAACTTGCGGGATTTCTTCTTCTCTCT
>CAVHPV010000055.1:0-14292 GCA_963638045.1 Faecalibacterium sp. CAG:74
CGTACTCCCATTCGAGCACGGGGAACTCTGGATACTCCGGAAGACTCGGCATCATGCCAATGAGAATGTTCTCATTGTATTATTCTCCTTTGGTTGCACCTTTGTTTGACAGCTTGTTGAGACACTCAAGGCGAGAAGAAGAATCACCACGTTGAGGAGTCTCCTTCTTCTCCCAGGGGACGGTAACAGCTCTGACTTCGTACTTTGAATATCCTATTAAATACTTTTTTATAGATATTTGAGGTAAGAATATTGACAGGAGCAAAAGTTTATATGAACATGTTCATAAAGAGAAGGAGGCTTTTTATGCCCAAAGTTATTGAGGGAGTAAGGGAACTTCTTTTAAAAGAAGTCAGACGCGAACTCAAAGAGAACGGCTATGCCAAAACTACTGTAAGATCCGTTGCCTCCCGCTGCAAAGTCGGACTCGGTACTGTCTACAATTATTTTCCATCCAAGGACATGCTTATCGCCTCCGTTATTGCTGAGGACTGGAAGGAAGCAAAATCCCTCTTCCTCTCCTCCCCCCATACGGGGAAGAAGGAAAGAGCGAAAGATGTCTACGACATGCTCTCTCTTTTTATGAAAGATCATGAGAGTATATTCCGTGATCCTGAGGCCGAGAGGAAATACTGTCTTATCTTCAGTGAGAGGCACTCCCTCATGAGGCGTGAGGTTGCATCCCTCCTTAGGCCGGTGTGCACATCCTCAGAGGATCCTGACTTTCTCTCTTCCTTTCTCTCTGAGGCGCTTCTCTCATGGATTATGACAGATGTGGAGTTTGAGAAGCTCTACAGCATTATCGGTAAACTGATTTAGGAGAAAATATAAATGAGCAGTTTTGAGAATCTTCGTATTGTTGATAACTTCTATCAGACATCACTTTTCTTTCCGATGCCGACAGTAATTATCAGCACAATGTGTGAGGATGGTTCCACCACACTCGGGCCGTACTCCCTCGTACAGCCTTACTATGTTGCAGGAAAGGATTATTATGCAATGCTCCTCTCATGCCGCAACTCGTCAAACACGGCACAAAACATTCTGAGAAACGGTAAATGTGCCATCTCATTCATTGACGACAAACCTTCCTCCTTCAAGGAGGCGGTGAAACTCTCCTGGCCGGGAGATAAGCCGTCAGACAAGATGCCTAAGTGTAACTTCCGCCTCGAGATGGGAATTGTCGAAGAAGAGACAGGAGAGAAGAGGCCGATGGTGCTAACCGATGCAATCGAAGTTATCGAATGCACATGGATGAGGGACCTCGACGGAGCATCCTCGGACAAAGCCGGTGAAACTAACGGCTATGAAGGTCCATACCATGACTTCAACGGCATAACAAGCAAGTTCGGAGCACACTTCATTCTCCGCATTGACAGAATTCTCATGAAGAAAAGGTACAGCGATGCAATAATCAACGGGGTAAAAGCTTCAGACTTCCCTCCCCTACCCGTGGACTACGGCTACAGGGACAGCAAGAACTTCTGGTACCACAGAAAGAGACACATGAGAGCAGAGCTTCTTCAAGTAAGAAAAGCATCCCTCGAGTCTGTGCGGTATGCCGCTGACAGGGCAGATGACACTGTTAAGTTCACGGATGATGCTCTCGAGACCATCCTGGGAGTACCAAGGGTATTCCTCTCTGTCGTTCTCAGAGGATGTGTACAGTGGGCGAAAGAAAACAATGTCACCCTCGTCACAGCAGAGCATATGAAGATAATCAATGACAAAAGAAGTAAGGAAAAGAGTAAAAAATAAGGAGAATTAAATATGAAAGTAGTACTTGCGGGAGCATTCGGCAATCTGGGCGGAGAGATATTGAAGGTTCTGTGTGACGGCGGACACGAAGTGGTTGCAGCCGACCTCAAAGAGAGGAAGATTGAAGGGCTTGACGGGAAATACAAATTTGTCAGCATCGATGCGACCAACCCTGAAACACTTAAAGGACTCTGCGACGGGGCTGAAGTCGTAATCACGACAATGGGACTCACCGGGGCATCGGTGAAATTCACGAGCTATGACATCGACTACAGAGGAAACATGAACCTCTACAGGGAAGCTGAGAAGGCAGGAGTGAAGAAGTTCAACTACATCTCCGTAATTTCCTGTGACGAGAAGGGAGCGGAGAAGGTTCCGATGCTCCATGCCAAATACCTTGTTGAAGAAGATATCAAGAAAGGAAAAATGGACTGGGTCATCTATCGTCCGACAGGCTATTTTTACGATATAGCAAAGGTCTTCAAGCCTTATGTGGATAAGGGAGAGATGCAGCTTCTGAAGGGCTACGGCTCAGTTAAGGCCAATGTCGTCGACTGTCCTGATTTCGCCTCGTTTATCGTAAAGCACATGAACGACAGAAATGTCACGTACAATGTCGGAGGAAAGGAGACATATTCATATGAGGAGATGGCCAGGATGTGCTTTGAAGCTGCCGGTAAGCCGCTGAAGATCAAGTGGGCACCAATCTGGCTCTTCGGGATTCTTGCTAACCTTCCAAAGATAAAGAAGGCTGGAAAGCACGATATAATCCTCTTCTCGAAGTGGACTCTCAGCCACGACCTTGTCGGTGACACAAAGACCGGAGAACACAGTTTCAAACAATACATTAAGGAATACTTCTCAAAGGAGGTACGATAATATGCCGTGGAGTATGCTTGGAATCATATATATTGTAACTGCCGTGATGTGTGCATGTGGCTTCTATAAGTTCGTCTACTTCCTCTCCATAGGATATGGTTTCGCTATCTTCGGAGGAAGTATAGCCATACTTGTCATGTATCTCGTGTCCCCGAGTGCAACTCCTCTCTTCATTGTGGTACTCGAGGCAGTCTTCTTCATCGTCTACGGACTCCGACTCTCAGGTTTTCTCCTATACAGGGAGATGAAGAATGCCTCATACAGAAAGACAGATGTTGCAAAGGACACACTTCAGAAGAACAAGGAGAAGAAGATGCCCTTCTTTGTCCTCGTCACCATCTGGATCTTTGTTGCCGCACTCTATACGGCACAGCTTAGTCCGATGCTCTTCAGGTTCGTCAATGGAGCAACAGACATTGTCCTTCCGCTTCTCGGGATGGTAATTTCCCTTATCGGGATAATCCTCGAAAGCGTTGCCGACAGACAGAAGTCAGCACAGAAAAAAGAGCGTCCCGACATGGTCGCTATGAAGGGACTCTACAAGATTGTGAGATGCCCGAATTACTTCGGCGAGATTACATTCTGGACAGGAGTGTTTGTCAGCGGCATTTCAGCCTACTCTACTCCCGGGGAGTGGATTATTGCTATAATTGCCTATGTAGCCATTGTTTATATCATGTTCAACGGCGCACAGAGGCTCGAGAGGAGACAGATGAAACGCTACGGAGACAACAGGGAATACAACACTTATGCCGATAGGACTCCGATAATCATCCCTCTTCTCCCCATTTACCATCTGAACAAAAAATAAAGGAGGAAAAAATGAAAGAATTCTCCCTCATCATGTCTATTGTTGATTATATTCCGGTGATTCTCTTTCTGTCAGCAGCAATAATTCTGATCAGGGACATGTACGGCAAGATGAGCAAGGGGGCCTTCGCCCTCTTTGCTGCCGGCACAATAGACATAATAGCTGCCGGCTTTCTCAAGGCTACATACAAGCTTCTCTATGCCCTTTCTATCTGCGACTTCACCCGACTGAGCGATGTTTTCTTCCCTATGCAATCGCTGGGGTTCATGCTTGCAGGTACTGGGGTTCTTGCCCTCCTCTGCCACAGACAGACACCAGATGGGAAGAGAAAAAAAGAGTCAGGCACAAAATACATCATCCCCGGGGCTGTGGTAATCCTCCTTGTCATACTTCTCGCACTTCTTGCATCCGGAAGAAAGGACAGGACGGTTTCTCCGGAGTATTTCAGCGGCACATTCGTCTTTGTAACCCTCATGGTACTTGGACTTGCATTCATGGACACAGGACTCTCGATATTCTCGCTAAAATTGAAGAGACCGGGTCTCATTGCACTCTTTGACATCTCGTTCATATCATCACTCTCTATGGGATACCTCTCCTCACGTGATTTCGACTCTGCCGCAGTGAACTGGGCAGCCGAATGTATCAACATTGTCGGTCAGCTTTCATTGCTTCTTGCTTCGCTTTCAATGCACAGAAACGGCTTCGGGGAAATGAGGTTGAGAGATGAGGAGATAGTATGATGAAAAAGCTACTTGAGATAATCGGGGGAAAATACACTCTCACTGAGCTCCCGACACCTGCAGAGTTCTCCCGAATGAAAGTGAACGGGATGAAGTTTTCCCTCTCCGCTTACCGCGCAAAGAACCTCGGGCACGTCTCAATAATGAGTGCAAATGGTTTCTTCGGCCTTATGAGAATGGACAGCCTTATCGTCGTCCCGGAAGAGGTGGATCTTCCTCTCCTCTCATATGACCGCATAAAGGCTATGGGGAATGACACTCTTATCATAGAGCTCTATGACACATTGCTCTCGACTTATGATGGATCCCCTCTTGGGAGAGTGAAAGAGAAATACTCCTCAATTCCGGATAGAGATCCGGGAAAACACTGGTATGATGATATTAAGCTTAAGGAAAGCATATCGAAGAAAGGAAAAGATATAGAGAGGATGGACGGGCTTACATCAGAGTACCTTGATGCTTATATCTCAAACAGCGCAGAAACAGTAACAGACAAAGAACAAAAGAGAAAAAAGACAGAGGACTATGTCTCGGGCCTCCTCTCCCACGGAGGTCCATCAACGGACGTCTTTATGAAGAAAATCGGGAAAGAGAAAACACAAGAGCTCTTTAAAAATGTTCTCTTCGGGACTTCGTCTACCTGAGGCTTAAATGGGGACCTGAAAAGGTTCCCTGTTTTCTTTATAAAAGTTCTTCAAAACAGCTAAAACTCAATGAAAATCTCAGTTTTAGCTATTTATAAGGTAAATTATCCATTCAAACCAGCTAAAACATAACTTTTTATTGTTTTTTCTTTTATGTCAAGATAGGATATGTTGTATGATCGGACGAGAAAAAGAAAGACAAGAATTGGAAAATCTCTACAAAAGCCCAAAAGCTGAATTTGTTGCTCTATATGGAAGAAGAAGGGTGGGAAAAACCTTTCTTATAAGTCAAACGTTTGCGGGAAGAATTACATTTGAGCACACGGGATTGTATGACAGTACAGACGGCACCAGAGACCAGCTCAAGCAATTCTATTTCTCACTCCTCAGACAAGGGATGAAGAAGAGCCACATTCCGCATGATTGGCTTGAGGCTTTCTTTATGCTTGAAATGCTGCTCGAAGCAGAAGTCAATAAAGAGAAAATTATAGTTTTTCTTGATGAACTCCCCTGGCTGGATACTCCACGCTCAGGTTTTCTTACTGCCCTTGAAGGTTTCTGGAACAATTGGGGATGCAAAAAAAGCAATCTTCTCTTGATTGTCAGCGGGAGTGCCACGTCATGGATTCTCAACAGCCTTATCAACAACCATGGAGGTTTATACAACCGTGTTACCTATGAGATAAAACTTGAGCCTTTTACGCTGAAAGAATGCAAAGAGTTCCTGAAGTACAAAAATGTCAAATTGTCTGATTATGACATAGTCCAGGCTTATATGATTCTCGGAGGCATTCCTTATTACCTGGAATATTTCTCAAAAGAAATGAGCCTTGCCCAGAATATTGATAACCTCTTCTTCAATAAGACAGCCATCCTGAAGTTCGAGTTTGAGCGTCTCTTTGCCTCAACATTCAGTAATCCCTCCCCCCTGATGGCTATTGTCAGAATGCTGAAAAAGAGGGGTATGGGGTATACACGTAATGAGATTGCAAAAGAGCTCAAGAGAACAAACAACGGACAGTTCTCAAAAGATCTCATGACACTTGAAGCAAGCTCATTTATTTTTAAGTATGTGCCGTTCGGGAAGAAGAACGAAAAATACTATAAACTCATAGATCCTTTCTGCTTATTCTACCTGAATTTTGTTGAGAACAAGGAAAACCTCAATGAGGAATTCTGGAAAGAGAATGTAGCCTCACACTCAATTATCACATGGAGGGGATTAGCATTCGAAAATGTCTGCTTTAATCATATCGAAGAAATAAAGGGAGCATTGGGAATCAGCGGAGTCAGAACATCATGCTCGGCATGGGCGGACAGTGACACCCAGATAGACCTTCTCATTATGAGGAATGACAATATTGTGAACATGTGCGAACTCAAGTTTTACAATACGAATTTTACAGTAAACAAAAGCTATTATGAGAAACTGAAGGAGAGAGAAGTCATTCTCTCAGAGCATATCCCCAAGAGGATGGCTATCCACAATACACTTATTACAACCTTTGGACTAAAATATAACAATTACAGTTCAGTCTTCAATAATATAATAACTCTGAACGATCTGTTCGCTGCTTATTAATCTTAAGCTGCCATTCTTACAGCAGAGAAAAATAAGAAGGGCCTCATTTGACAAAACTTCAGTTTTAACTAATATAGTTGTATATACAATGTTGTATGTACAACTATTTCTGGAGCTATCATGGATGACATTACCGAAAGAAAGATAACAAAGATTGCCAGGGAAGCTGAAAAGCTCGTTCTGAAGACGATGCGCTCTGAGGGAGTCGGCACGGCCGAGATAGACCTCATCCATGCCCTTAGGCATAACCCCGGATGCACACAGGCTGAGCTGTGTCTTATTCTCAATGCAGATAAAGCCGCTATTGCAAGAAGAACCAGAAACCTTGAGGAGAAAGGTTATCTCATCAGGAAACCCTCCCCGGTTGACAAAAGAAGCCAGATATTATTCCCAACAGAAAAGGCGGAGGAGCTCAAATCATCCAAGGCGGAAACAGAATCATCATTTTATGTTTATCTCCTTTCATTTCTTGAAGATGATGAGAAAAAAACATTTGTATCACTTCTCGATAGACTCTACAATGCATCAAAGACAGAAAGTCGCTTAGGCTTTCCTCATTTCTCAAAATGATTTCACATCCTGACAGGATAAGCTCCTATTTCCTCTCTGAGTGGAAGAGCCTGTTGCTTGTCACTATCTCCGGTATTATCTACAATGTCGGCTCAATTATAACTGTATGGCTTGAAGGTCAGCTTGTCTCGTCTCTAGTCTCCATTCTATCAGACACAGGGACAATTAAAAGCATGCTCATTTCTGTCATACTATATCTTTTTGTCACTCTCATTATTCAGGGTTCAAGATTCATAAAACGCTTCAGTGTGAGACACTTTGCAAACAATATTAATAGAGAGATGAAGTGCATACTCTACTCCAATCTTCTGAGAAAAAGCAGATCTTCGCTTGGAGAAGAAGGTGCAGGAGAACTTCTCACAAAGGCAATATCAGACACCGATGATACTGCAGAGGGGATGAGGAAGTTCACAACAGAGATCTTCGACACAGGTATACTTATAGTCTCATATGTAATTATGCTTTTCATCTATGACTGGAAACTGAGTCTTATCAGCCTTGCCTTCACGCCTCCTGTGTACTTCATTTCCTCATTGTTGAAGAGAAACATACAGAAAGCCGGGGAGAAATACAAAAAAGCATCCGGAAATCTCAGGAATCAAACATTGAGTCTGGTGGACAACGCCGTGACTTACCGTATATATGGAGTCGAAGATGTCAACAGGAAGAACTATGAGAAAACCCTCTCTGAATATGAGAAAGCCGCAATAAGTTCAGATATATGGCTCTCTGTCCTTCCCCCGCTTTATAAGGTACTCTCGGGAGCAGGAATTATTCTCATCCTTATCTTTGGAGGACGGAATGTCCTTAATATGGGATGGAAAGTTTGGGATATAGCGGCATTTACGACATATGTCTCAGCATTTACAAAACTCAGCGTAAAGTCATCAAAAGCCGCAAAACTCTTCAATTCTCTGGAAAAAGCATCTGTATCATGGAAAAGGATCAAGCCATTGATGAAAAATCCGCCACATAAGGATAAAACAGAGATCAGTGAGGCTAAAGATATAATTATTAAGAATCTTTCGGTCTTATTTGGGAATGAAGTTATATTAAAAGATATTAACATCGTTGCCCATCCTGGTGAAATCATAGGAGTCACAGGCCCTGTCGCATGCGGTAAATCAACATTCGGGAAGGTTTTCCTTTCAGAGTTCCCATACTCAGGCTCAATAACGTTCGGCGAAAAAGAAGTCTCCGCTATGAGTGAAAGTGAGATAGCCTCAGTCTTTGGTTATCTCGGGCATGATCCGGAGCTTTTCTCAGCCTCAATAAAGGAAAATATACTCTGCGGCTCTGCGGGCGATGCACTTTTATACCTTTCTCTGGTTGATATGAAGGATGAGGTACTTGCTATGGATAAAGGTATTGAGACAGATATAGGAAACTATGGAGTACGGCTCTCAGGAGGGCAGAGACAGAGGCTGGCACTTGCACGTACCCTTGCCCATCCGCACACTGTACTTATCCTTGATGACCCGTTCTCTGCACTCGACAGGACGACAGAGGATAAAATCTTCTCTTCACTACGTAAATACGGAAAAGACAGGATAATATTTCTCATCTCACACAGGCTTTGCAACTTCCCATTTATCGACAGGATACTCTTTATCGGGAGCAATGGCCTCAATTACACCGGGACCCACGATGATCTCATTTCTTCTCATCCCGAATACAGTAAACTCTATAAGGAGCAAAGAGGAGGTAATGAGAAATGACAGGGACACATGGAGTAAAAAGTGCACTTCTCTATGCACTTAGAAAACACATTATATTAACTCTTCTTACCTTGACCTGCCTATCGCTCTCAATTGTAATTTCTGTCCTACCTCCCCTTCTTCTTGCAAATATCATTGACTCTCTTACAGGGGGTAGGGATCCGGGAGTAGGAATTGTACTTTTCTACTTTTTCCTTCTTCTCCTGGAGGCACTCCTCACTTGTGGTAAGGAGTCACTCCTTGCCGTCCTTGGAGAAAAGATGACGCACTCCCTCAGAAGCATAATGGCACTTAAGCTATATAAGCTTGATGCAGAAACCCTGCTAACACACAAAAGCGGGGAGACAGTATCTCTCTTCTCATCTGACACAGACACCTTGGAGTCTCTCTTCTCATCAGGAGTCATCAGCATGTTTTCCGATACTGTACGTATTATCTCGATTATGTATGTAATAGCTCTCAAGAACAGGGGACTCTTTCTCATTCTCCTTGTTATCCTTCCCATCTTTGCTCTCTATACAAGGCACGTACAGAAAAACACATTGCATTCTGAGATTGAGAACAGGAAGGCTGTCGCTGAGGCCTCAGGGGAAGTGCCTGAAACTATCCATAATATAAGAACTATTCGTAATCTCTCCATTGAGGAATTTATGGAAAAGCGCTACGGGGACAGTGTTAAAAAAAGCTATAAGGCAATTGAAAGAACAAACTTCTATGACTCTGTCTACTCTCCCATTGTGCTTATTCTCAATGCTTTTGTTGTAGGCGCAATAATGCTTCTTTCCGCCTCCGGGAACACTTCTATCCTGACATTCTTCGGTATGTCGGCGGGAACTGCAGTTGCAATCATAAACTACATATCATCCATCTTCACACCGGTGGAGAGCCTCGGGATGGAACTACAGACAATTGAGTCGGCACTAGCGGGGATGAAGAGAATTGATGCATTCCTCAACGAAAAAGAGAGAGTCATAACGGAAGAAAACCACTTTGTCGGAAACGGAAGCGTATCGGTTGAAAATGTGACTTTTGGCTACAAAGATAAACCCGTCCTTGAAAACTTCTCGCTTGAAGTGAAAAAGGGAGAAACAGTAATAATCACTGGACGTACCGGAGCGGGTAAAAGCACCCTCTTCAAACTTCTTCTCGGACTCTACAAACCCCGGAAAGGCAGAATACTCATCTCTGGGCTTGATGCAAATAGTATTCCCGATAGTGAGAGAAGAAAAATAATCTGCTGTGTCGAGCAGCATTTCAAGAGAGTTCCTGGAACTGTCAAAGACCAGATAACGCTCTTTGACCCTTATGTGACAGACCAGATGGTCAAAGACGCAATTTCCCTTGTAGGACTCGAGAAGAAAGTAAGTGCTCATCCTCACGGATGTGAGACAGAGTGCACTGACGGTCTTTTCTCTGAGGGAGAGTGGGAGCTCATCGCAATTGCAAGGGCTGTTGTCTCAGATCCGAAGGTACTCCTATTGGACGAAGTTACGGCTTCTCTTGACTCGGAAACCGAGAAAATAGTACTTGATGCATTGGGGAAAGCCAGTAAAGGAAGGACGGTTATTTCCATTTCTCACAGAAATAACAAAAGCAAAGGCACAAAGACAGTAGAAATTAAGTAAGGAATCATGACAATAGCCTAAAATATAGGAAATCATATTAGTTTTATATATCTTTCTTTTTTAAGGCTATTATAACCACTAGTCAGCCGTCATATTCTTCTTCGCTTCGCTAAGCATCAACTTGATCCTGTTAAGCTGGTTGACCTCACTTGCTCCCGGATCGTAGTCCACCGCCACTATGTTGCTCTTCGGGTATGCCTTTCTTATTGCCTTTATAACCCCTTTTCCCACAACATGGTTCGGAAGGCATGCGAAAGGCTGTATGCATACGACATTCGGAGTGTTATGAGTTATAAGTTCAATCATCTCTCCTGCAAGGAACCACCCTTCCCCATATTGGTTACCCAATGAAAGGAACGGCTCAGTCATTCCGGCTATCTCATCAATAGGAAGCGGAGCATCAAAGCGTCTGCTTCTCTTGAGTGCGTCTACGGCAGGTTTACGGAAAGAGGCAAACACTTTAAGCGTAGCTTTTGAAATAAACCAATATTTCTTCCCGGCTCCGAAGTATTTAACCTTATATTGTCTGTTGAATGCACTGAAGTTGAAGAAATCCAGGAAATCAGGTACCACTGCCTCTGCACCTTCCCTCTCAAGAAGCTCCACAAGATGATTGTTCGCAAGTGGCATGTATTTTACCAGAATCTCCCCCACAATGCCGACTCGGGGCTTCTTTACACTCTCGTCTATATCGAAAGTGTCGAAAGCTTCAACAATACCGTTACATACCTCTTTGTAGCTGTACTTTGTATTGGGGTTTACAAGAGAATCTATACAAATCTTCTCCCACTTCTCATGAAGCTCATCAGCAGATCCCTTCACTCTCTCATACGGCCTCACATGATAGAGGCACCTCATGAAAAGGTCCCCGTAGACAATTGCCCTTCCACCGTCCTTTATGAGCCCCATGGAAAGTTTGAAACCCTCATTCTTCTCCATGCCGTTGGCATTGAGCGAAATAACCGGAATGTGTGAATAACCGGCATTTTTGAGGGCACGTCGAATCAAAGAGACATAGTTGCTTGCCCTGCAGCAGCCACCCGTCTGTGTCATGATGATTGCAAGATGATCGGTGTCGTATTTTCCGGAGAGGACGGCATCCATGAACTGACCCACCATCAGAATCGAGGGATAGCACGCATCATTGTTCACATATTTGAGACCCGCATTTATCGCACTGCGGTTATCATTATCGAGAATGACGAGGTTATAGCCATACTTCCTGAAGACCGGCTCAACTATCCTGAAGTGGATCGGGCTCATCTGGGGAGCAAGGATAGTGTATCCCGCCTTCTTCATCTCCTCTGTAAATTCAACTCTGTGGTAAGGAGTGACCTTACCTTCCCTCGTGAGGTTATTTTTCTCTCTTACCTCCATGGCATAGAGAAGAGACCTGATCCTGATTCTCACAGCACCGAGGTTTGCCACCTCATCAATTTTTAGAACAGTATAGAGTTTTCCGGCCTGGGAGAGTATTTCATTCACCTGGTCGGTAGTGACAGCATCAAGTCCGCATCCGAAGGAATTAAGTTGCAGGAGCTCTATGTTGTCATAATGTGTGACGAATTCGGCAGCTGTGTAGAGACGTGAGTGGTATACCCATTGGTCAACAACCCTAAGGGGTCTAGTGGGAACAAAGTCAACGGGTATGCTGTCCTCCGTAAGGACGGTAAGACCGTAGGATGCAATGAGCTCAGGAATGCCGTGATTGATCTCCGGGTCAATATGATACGGTCTCCCGGCAAGAACGATAGCCTTCTCGCCGTTTCTGACAATCCTCTCAACTAGTCTCCTTCCCTCTTTCTTTATGTCTTCCTTTGCCCTATGCTGTTCCTTCCAGGCTTCTTTCACAGCCTCTTTGACTTCTCCCGATGGTATATTCCACTCCTCACGGCATATTTGAGAGAGCCTTTTCTCCACAGTTTTCTCGTCCGTAAATGCCATGAAAGGATGGATGTATCTTACTCCCTTCTCCTCGATATCTTCGACATTGTTCTTTATGTTCTCCGGATATGATATGACTATCGGGCAATTGTAGTATCTGTTCTGCGGGTTCTCCGTCTCCTTATGCTCGTAATATACACTGGGATGGAAAATTGTCCTGACACCATTAGCAATGAGCCATTCAACATGCCCGTGGGCAAGCTTTGCCGGGTAGCACATTGACTCAGAGGGTATTGATGTCATACCCATCTCATATATCTTTCTTGAGGCAAACGGGGAAAGCACAACCCTGAATCCGAGCTTTTTGAAGAAGGTCGCCCAGAAAGGATAATTCTCATACATATTGAGCACTCTCGGTAGTCCAATGGTTCCCCTCTTTGCATCTTCTTTATTGAGAGGCTCGTAGGCAAACATCCTCTCCCGCTTGAATGCCACCATATTGTCGCCTTTCTTCACTGCACCTGTATTTCCGAGAGGCTTCTCACAGCGGTTACCGCTTATATGTCTTCTTCCTCCGGAGAATATATTGACTGTAAGCATACAATTGTTTGCACATCCTCCACAGCGGTGTGATGAGGCTGTGTAGGAGAGTGTCTCTATTTGAGAAGGGGAAAGCATCGAGCTCTTTCCTCCCGTAGAGTTGCTCCTAGCAATGAGTGCGGCACCGAAGGCTCCCATAACGCCCGAAATATCGGGGCAGATGACCTCAGTTCCGGCTATCTTCTCGAAGGCACAGAGAACGGCCCTGTTGTGGAAGGTTCCTCCCTGCACGACGATGTGCTTACCCAATTCCTCGGCAGAAGAGAGTTTGATAACCTTATAAAGTGCATTCCTTATGACGGAATAAGCCAGTCCTGCAGATATGTCCTCAACCGTTGCGCCTTCCTTCTGTGCCTGCTTGACATTCGAGTTCATGAAGACAGTGCACCTTGTTCCGAGGTCCACCGGATGTGGTGCAAAGAGTGCAATTTTTCCAAACTTCTCCGCCGTATATCCAAGGGACTGGGCAAAGTTCTCGATGAACGAGCCACAGCCGGATGAGCATGCTTCATTGAGCATGATTGAGTCCACAGCTCCGTCCTTGAGACGTATGCACTTCATATCCTGTCCGCCTATATCGAGAACGCAGTCAACCGAGCTGTCAAAGAAGAACGCTGCAGTGCAATGTGCAATGGTCTCGACGACTCCCCCGTCAAGCGAAAAGGCAGTCTTTAAAAGTGCCTCCCCGTAGCCTGTCGAACAGCTCCCGGCTATAACGGCAGTCTCAGGCATGAGGGATACCATCTCGCGTATCCCGGTCTTCGCAGCATCTATCGGGTTTCCTTTATTATTTGTGTAGTAGGAATATAACAGTTCCCCCTCTTTTGATATTAATGCAAGTTTTGTAGTTGTGCTTCCTGCGTCTATACCGAGAAAACACTCTCCCGAATAGGAGGAAAGATCACATCTCTTCACTTTTGCCCTGTTATGTCTTGTCTCAAAGGCTTCGTATGCCTCCCGGCTTGAGAAGAGCGAAGAAAGTCGCGGCATTTCAAATGTAACCTTCACGCCGCTTTTAAGTCTCCCGATAAGATCATCAATTGCCACGCTCTCTTCTTCCCCGCTCTCGAGTGCAGCACCGAATGCTGCAAAGAGATGTGAGTTCTCCGGATCAACTGTGGTCTCCTCTGTAAGAGAGAGAGTCCTTATGAAGGCCTTCTTGAGCTCTGGAAGAAAATGGAGCGGCCCCCCGAGAAATGCGACACATCCCCTTATAGGCTTACCACATGCAAGGCCGGAAATCGTCTGTGTAACGACAGCCTGGAAAATCGAAGCTGCAAGGTCTGCCTTCGTCGCCCCCTCATTGATGAGAGGCTGTATGTCTGTCTTGGCAAAAACACCGCAACGAGCAGCAATCGGGTAAATCTGTTTGTAGCTCTCTGCTTCTCTGTTGAGACCCTCGGCATCTGTTTGCAAAAGGGATGCCATCTGGTCGATGAAGGATCCCGTACCTCCGGCACAGACACCATTCATCCTCT